>CABSEJ010000096.1 GCA_902476765.1 uncultured Blautia sp. | reverse complement strand
TTTGTAGGCTTTAATACTATTCTTGCCATTTACTTTACCTCTATTGAAAGGGCCTGGCCGGCCCATGTGCTGTCTCTTTTGCGAGGGCTGGTTCTTTTGGCACCTCTGGCCTTTTTCCTGTCTGCTCTGTGGGAAATGACAGGTATTTGGCTGACATATCCTGTGACAGAGGGGCTTGTAGCGGTAATGGGGTATTTGTGGTATAGAAAGCTTGGTCGCAGTTTGTAGAAAATACGGTATTTACAAAGGGACGCCTTGATAGAAACCCGGGAGGTGGAAGCCAGGTTTCCCAAGGCTTAGTACACTAATTCTGAGACTTTACCTCATACAATACAAGGTCTGTGTGGTCCCTGCCATTCTGTATTTTTAGAGAAAGAATACCGCTGTATTTTTGTACCTGGTTTTTTACATTTTTCAGCCCTATGCCAGGGAAAGGAAGAATGGAAGCTATGGTGGGATTGTCCATATGAAGCAGGAGGCATCCCTTTTGGTAATGGAGGGAGAGATTGATTTGGCAGGTATGGGGAGGATAATCCAGGCAGGAAACAATGGCGTTATCCAGAAGATTTCCCAATATGGTCACAGTGTCGGAAAAGTCCAGACATAGCCCCTCGGGCACTGAAATTTCCGGCTTGCAGAAGATGTGCTTCTTCTGGATTTCCTGAAGTTTCATGGTCAAAACCGTATCCAGATAGGGATTTCCGGTAGTTACAAGATTTTCCATAGAATCCAGCTCCTGACGGGCTGTGTCCAGGTAAGAAAGCAGCTCCTGAGCACGGCCCTGGCTGTATAGTCCTGCCGCTGCAGCCAAATGGTTTTTCATGTCATGCCTGAGACGACTGAATTCTTTCCGGGTATCCAGATAGTCCCTGTAATATTTTTCCTGACTTGCAAGCTGTTGCTGCAATAGAGCAGTTTCCTTAGACTTGCTTCCATAATCGGAGAACTTCCGGTATAAATGGAAAACCATGTAGTTTAAGACCAACAGCAAAAACATCATGGTAAAATGAAGCAGCATATTGGTGTTATATTCCATGGAAGAGGTAGCGGCAAAGGCCAGGGAACACATAGCCAGGAAAAGGAGGATTCCCAGAATTCCCAGCAAAAGCAGCCACAGGGAAAACGGAAGAGGGCTTTCCGGTTCACTGCTTTTACAAAGTCTTGCACAGAGAAATAGGACCAGCCACAGAAGGGCATGGTAAACCAGCAGAAATTCCAGGTCGTTAAAATAATAGTGCAGCTTATGGTGCATAAGGTTTGTCAGAGCATTGAGACTCATAATATAATAAAAGTCCAGACTTAAAAGTGCCAGGGAGAAGAACAGCTTTTTTTGCCAGCTTCCCTTGTAAAAGAAAAGAAGCAGAAGACTCAGAGGAATCTCTACCAATACAGACTGGAAAAACAGGTGGGAGTTAAAAAGGCCTAAGCAAAGCAGCAGCAAAATCAGTACCAGCCCTGCGGTAAAGTAAACCTTACGGTGTTTTCCCGGAATTCTCCCGAACATCCGGTTCATCAACTCAAAAGTAACGCATAAATCTATCATGTTTAGAAAAAGATGAAAAAGAAAAATCCATTTTGTTGGTACATATAATCCTAACATTCTCCCCACCGCCATTTCAAATATTCCAGATGCCGGAGCTTTACCTGCTCCTTCCATTTCCTGCTTATAGGTATAAGCTGCTGATTCCTTAAAATCAGACGATTTTCCTTCACAGCCTCTACATATTCCAGATTTACAAGATAGGACTTATGGGTCTGTACAAAAAACCTTTGGTCCAGGCTTGCTTTTACCTGTTCCAGCTTTCCGTAAAAGACATACTCCCGGTTGAGGGTATGTGCGTGGGTTTTCCGGAGGTCTCCCTCCAGATATAGAATTTCTCCCTGGGGAATTTCATAGACGGTCTGCTGTATTTTGAAAGAAAGAGGCCTCCTTTGGGCTCCCAGATGGCGAAAAGCATCCTGCAGCACCCGGGTAAAGGCCTGAGGACTTACAGGCTTTGTAAGGAACCGGAAGGGAAGAACCTCAAAAACCTGGTACACATATTCCTTGTAGTCTGTCACAAACACAAGAAGAGCCCGGGTGTCTTTTTCCCGGATTTTAGCGCAGATTTCAATGCCGTTTTTACCGGGAAGGGAAATATCCATAAAATACAGGGAAAAATAAGCGCCTTCTCTGTCCAGATAAGAAAGCAGTTCTTCTCCTGAGGAAAAAATTTCCCAGGAACAGCTGGTTTTAAACTTTTCTAAATACTTTTCCAATTGAAATTGGGTTTCCAGATTATCTTCACAGACAGCAATTTTCATATTCGGCTTTTCCTTCCCACACTTGCATCTTTTTCAGTACCCTTATTATAAGGGCAGGGACAGAAAACCACAAGATTTTTCCGGAGACAGTTCTTACAAAGTTTCCGTTAATTATGGTCATTCCAAATCCCCTCCTTTTTCCAATGTTATGATGAAGACAGAAAAAAGAAAAGGAGACAAAAAGGAGTATGAAACAAAAAAAGACTATATTTATCTGGAGCTTATTCTGCATGGCGCTATATTTGTGCCTGCTGGCTGTGGTTTCTCTTTCGCCTATTGCTGGAAAAAACACAGAATTTGGCACCCCGGCCATGCTGGGCAACCTTTTTTTGGTGGCTGCCAGCTATGGAATTCCCATGATTTTATATGGCCTGGGAATTTCGGCTATGAGGTATTTTTTGGGTGTGGTACAGGTGTTTTGGAGTATTCCGCTGCCATTTCTGATTCTGTTTGGACTGATGGCCAACGCTTATTTTCAAGAAACCAAGGGACAGGAAAGTCTGGTCTTGCTTTTGAGTGTTTTTCTGTCTGTCCTGTGTCTGATGGCGAATATCCTTTGGTTTATTTTTTGCCTTCGGAGAAAAGAAGGCCAAAAAAAATAAGTTCTCTATTCCTTCCAAATCTGCTATGATAGTCATAGCATTTACAAGGAGGATAGACATGAAAGAAAAAATACTGATTGTAGATGATGAAAAGGAGATAACAGACTTAGTAGCTCTGTATCTGGAGAATGAAGGGTTTCTGGTCTATAAATGCTATGACGGCAGAGCTGCCCTGGAGTGTATCCAGGGAGAGGAGATGGATTTGGCTGTTCTGGATATTATGCTGCCGGGAGTGGACGGTCTGGAGCTGTGCCGGAGGATTCGGGAAACTTATACCTATCCCATTATCATGCTGACGGCCAAGGGTACGGAAATTGACAAGATAAACGGGCTGACCCTGGGAGCCGACGACTACATGACAAAACCCTTTCTTCCTTTGGAGCTGGTGGCAAGAGTGAAGGCTCAGCTGCGCCGTTACAAAAGATATAATAAGAATTCCGGTCAGGACGAAATTTTTGTACACAGAGGGTTGGTATTGAATCCCCAAACCCATGAATGTACCTTAAATGAAAAGCCATTATCCCTCACCCCTACAGAGTTTACCATTCTTCTGATTCTTTGCAAAAATAAAGGGAAGGTGGTAAGTGCCGAGGAATTGTTTCACCAGATATGGAAGGATGAATATTATCAGAAAAGCAATAATACCATTACTGTCCATATCCGGCATTTAAGAGAAAAAATGCAGGATTCTTTTGAAAAACCAAAGTATATTAAGACGGTCTGGGGGTGCGGTTATAAAATTGAAGAATGACAAAAAATGGATAGTAAAGCTGATTTTACTGATTTTGGGAACTTTTCTTTTCTGCTATGCTGCTTTTTACCAGGTGGATTATCTGATGAACGGCACCTTTGTGGACTGGTTTGACAGGCATTTCGTCCGGACGGAAACCGGTTATCCGCCCTCTTTGGATACTATGTATATGACCCAGCATATAGACTGGAGCAGCCTGAAGGCTTTCTGCATGTTTGCCTTTGTTATCGTTACCTTGTTCTTGGTTTTAGTGACAGCGGTAACTGCTTATGTTTATAACCGGCGAAAGACCAGAAAAACCCTTTCCGATTTGAGTCAGAGAATATATCGGTACATGGAAAAGGATTTGGATATAGAGGATGCGTTTCCGCCTCCTTATGGAGAGGTAGGGGCTCAGATGGAGCAGGTAAAATTCCGGGTACAGAAAGAGGAGCAGAGGCTTCTCATGGAATCCCAGCGGAAAAACGATTTGATTACCTATCTGGCCCATGATTTAAAAACCCCTCTTACTTCTGTTATAGGGTATCTGAGCCTGCTGGAGGAGGCGCCGGACATGCCTATGGAACAAAAAGCTAAGTATACTCACATTGCCCTGGAAAAGGCTCAGAGACTGGAAGGATTGACAGAGGAATTTTTTGAAATCACCCAATATAATTTGCAGAATATTTTTCTGGAGAAAGAAAAGCTGGACTTGTCTTATATGCTGATGCAGATGGCAGAGGAGTTTTACCCTATTTTGTCTGCCCACGGAAATCAAGTTCAGCTTCAGGTTGGGGAAAATCTGGAACTGTATGCAGACCCGGAAAGACTGGCCAGAGTATTTCATAATATCCTGAAAAATGCCGTAGCCTACAGCGACCCGGGAACCCCTGTAAAAATCCAGGCCTTTCAAGAGCAGGGACAGATGGTCATCCTTTTTGAAAATCAGGGAAAGGATATTCCAAAAGAAAAGCTGGACCGTATTTTTGAAAAATTTTTCCGCTTAGACGGCTCCCGAAGAAGCCATACCGGAGGAGCGGGCCTTGGTCTGGCCATTGCAAAGGAGATTGTGGAGCTGCATGGAGGCACAATTGCAGCAAAAAGTGAAAACCATAGGGTGAGCTTTACCGTGAAACTGCCCCTTTCATCTTAACTTTTTCTTAGGAATTTAACATAGAAATATTAAAAATCCCCCGTTTCTTTTCTGATATGTTAAGAACAGGAACCAAATGGAGCATATCATCAAGCAAAATTTGAGGTATATTTGTCATGGAACAGCTCCAGGTCCAAAAACAGAGAAGAGGCGGGATTTTTTATGGAATACAGAAAAAAGAAAAGAAGAAAGAAAAGACACATTTTAGGAGGTTTTCTTTTATTTTTAACTGCAGCCTATGTTCTTGTACTGTTGGCAGCTTTCCCAGGGAGCAGTAAAATTTTGAAGTCAGGGGAAGGAATCCTAGGCAAAGGGCAGAACAAGGTGGACATGTCCTCTCTGTACAGCGCCAGCGCTGTGCTGGTGCAAGGAGAGACAGGAGAAACTCTGGGGGAGAAGAAGGGGAGCAAACGTATTTATCCGGCTTCCCTTACAAAAATGATGACTGTACTGGTGGTACTGGAAAATCAGGAAAGCCTGGATAAGGAAGTTCGGATTCCGGAAGAAATTTTTCCTTCCCTTTACCAGGAAGAGGCTTCTATGGCCGGGTTCCTTCCGGGAGAGCATGTTACGGTAAGGGATTTACTTTACGGCGCTATGCTGCCCTCGGGAGGAGAGTGCTGTGTTGCCCTGGCCTGGGACACTGCCGGCTCAGAAAAGGCCTTCGCAGATAAAATGAATGATAAAGCAAAAGAATTAAAGATGCATCATACACATTTTGTTAATTCTACAGGACTGCAGGATAAAGACCACTATACCACTCCAGAGGATTTGGCCAGGCTTCTTGCTTATGCCTGGCAGAATGAGAATTTCCGTATTATTTTTACTGCAAAATCTTATACCGTTCCTCCTACGGACGGACACCCGGAGGGCTTTACTTTTTATAATCTTATGTTTCAGGAAATGGAGGAAAATGGAATTTCTTCTCCCTATATCCTGGGAGGAAAAACCGGTTATACTTCTGATGCCGGACTGTGCCTGGCCAGTGTGGGGCAGGTAAACGGGGAAACTTATTTTTTGGTTACAGCCAAGGCCAATGGTTCCCACGAAACCCAGCCTTATCATATTTTAGATGCAGTGTCTGTATACCAAGAGTTGGGAGATTCCGGTACATAAAGATAATGGGTAAATTCTACAATATGATACAGAACTTTTTTGTGTAAAAATGCCTTTGTTCCCAGGAACAAAAAGTGATAAAATAATAACAACAATGAGTAGCGAAACTGCGTAAATCCAGTTGACGCTACTTTTTTTGTTGTTAGTAGAAAGGAGTAGAAAATGAAAACAAAAACAGAACAGACAAGTAGAATGAGTACAGAACCCATGAGGCGGCTGATGCTGTCTCTGGGACTTCCCATTGTCCTTTCCATGATGCTGCAGGCTGTCTATAACATTGTTGACAGCGCCTATCTCTCCAATATGAAAGAAGCGGGAGAAGAAGCGTTGACCGCTTTGGGATTAGCCTTTCCTGTCCAGCTTTTTATGGTGGCAGTAGCAATCGGAACAGGAGTCGGAACCAATGCCCTGTTAGCAAAGTCAATGGGACAGGGAAACAGAGGAAAAGCAAATAAGGTGGTTGGAAATGCAGGATTTTTAGGTTTTGTTATTTCCGTAATCTTTCTTTTGTTCGGCCTTTTTGGAGTGCCGGCTTATGTAGAATCCCAAAATGCAGGAGGAAACATCAGTGCTATTGTACTGGAAATGGCCATTGACTATCTGCGGATTTGCTGCGGCATATCCTTTGGAATTGTTTTTTTCTCTGTTTATGAAAAAATACTCCAGGCATTGGGACGTTCCTTTTATTCAACTATTGCCCAGGTGGCAGGGGCTATTGTCAATATTGTTTTAGACCCTATCATGATTTACGGATGGCTTGGCTGTCCCGAATTTGGGGTAAAGGGAGCTGCTTATGCGACGGTAATCGGTCAGATAGTATCGGCGGTCCTGGCGTTTCTTTTTCATATAAAGCTGGATGCGGAAATCGAAAACAGATGGAAATATTTAAAACCAGATGGAGCTATTATAAAAGAAATTTATGCTATCGGGCTTCCGGCTATCCTTTCCCAGGCATTGCTTACCGTCATGACATACGGATTAAATATAATTTTGGGTCAGCTTCCAAAAGTCGGAGAAAATGCAGTTACTGTTTACGGGCTTTACTGTAAGATTCAGCAGATGATACTCTTTGCGGCAGTAGGCATGCGGGATGCCATCACTCCAATTGTATCTTTTAATTTTGGAATGAAAAATAAAAAAAGAATACGGGAAGGAATTATCTGGGGCTTATTTTTTACAGGAATTCTTATGGCCATAGGAATGATTGTCATTGAATTGGCGGCTTCCCCGCTGACAAAATTTTTCTCCCTTTCGGATTTATCCTATTATATGTGTATTGATTGTATACGGATAATGTCTCTTGCTTTTCTTTTTGCAGGGCTTTGCATTGCTTTTCAGGGAGTATTTCAGGGAATTGAATGCGGCATAGAATCGTTACTGATTTCTCTGGGCAGACAGGTGGTGTTTATCCTGCCAGTTGCAGTGTTTCTAGGAAGTTTTGTCACGGGAGGGGAAAACGTAGCCCTGATATGGTGGACTTTTTTGGTTGGAGAAACTCTTACATTACTGTGTACTCTGTTTATGTATAGACGAGCAGTGAAGAAAAAAATCGGAACATGGGAGGATAAAAGAAATGAATAGAATTATTACAGTTAGCCGTGAATTCGGCAGTGGCGGAAGAACCATTGCAAAGATAGTGGGGGAAAAATTACAGCTTCCGGTTTATGACAATGAACTGCTTACACAAATAGCACAAAAGAGCGGATTTGCCAAGGAGTATATTGAAGAGAAATCGGAAAATACCACATGGGGAGCTTTTCTGTCCAACAGTCTTTCCAAGCTGGGCAGCTATTATGAAACCACAGCTGAAGATTATCTGTGGAGTATGCAGAGGGAAGTTATTATAAAGCTGGCCCAGAAGGAGCCCTGCGTTATTGTAGGAAGATGTGCAGATTATATTTTAAAGGACAAAGCAGACTGTTTGCGGATATTTATCTATAGCCAGCCGGAAAAAAGAACAGAGAGGATAGCATCGGTCTATGGCAGTGAAAGTACAGAATCCCCACAAAAACGTATGCGGGACAAGGATAAACGCCGCAGCGCCTTTTACAATTACCACACAGATATGACTTGGGGAGACCCCCATAATTATCATCTCTGTCTGGATAGCGGAGTCTTAGGCCTTGAAAAGTGTGCAGACATCATTTGCTCTGTTTACTAAACCAGTAGCTATTCAGCCGCACAGCTCAGTTTTACGGCTTACGCAGCTAAATGGCTGAATAGTTGCTTAATATAGAATATTTTTTACCGCTGCCTTTTAAAATCTCGGATTTTCTGGTATAGTAATTGCAGTGCGTATTATGCCGGCTGGACCTGGGCTGGCCGAGGATAATGCAGAAAGTGAGCAAATGAAATAGCAGAGGCATTTGCCCTTTGTATACTTAGGGTAAGAAGATTGGAGGCAAAGTAACATGAAGACAAAATTTACACATGAAAGCGCATTAGAATTATTGAGAAAGTATAACCAAGAGCCTTTTCATATCCTTCACGGACTTACGGTGGAGAGCTGTATGAAATGGTTTGCCCAGGAGCTGGGCTTTGGGGAGGATAAGGATTTTTGGGGTATCTGCGGACTGCTCCATGACATAGATTTTGAAATGTATCCGGAGGAGCATTGTAAAAAAGCTGTGGAGCTTTTGGAAGCGGCTGGTGCAGAACCGGAGGTGATTCACGCTGTGTGCAGCCACGGTTACGGGGCATGCAGTGATGTGGAGCCGGAGCATGAAATGGAAAAGGTATTGTTTGCCTGCGACGAGCTGACAGGGCTTATCGGGGCGGCGGCCAAAATGCGTCCCTCAAAAAGTGTTATGGATATGGAGGTTAAAAGCCTGAAGAAAAAATATAAGGACAAACGTTTTGCGGCAGGATGTTCCAGAGAAATCATTGCCAAGGGTGCAGAGGCTTTAGGCTGGAGCCTGGAGGAGCTGATGGAAAAAACCATTGAGGCTATGCGCTCCTGTGAGGCTTCTGTCAACAGTGAAATGGAAGGTTTGGGATTATGAGCAATGTCATCACCCAAACCATTGTATATCTGGCTCTGCTTTTTGTAGGCTATGGCTTTAAAAGAAAGGGGATTTTCCAGGTAAGGGATACAGAATTTCTGAAAAAAGTGATTCTGTATCTGACCATGCCTGCAGTAGCAGTAAACGGCCTGAAGGATTTGGAGCTGCAGGCCTCTTTTTTGTGGTGTTTTGTCATTGGATTTGCTACCTGCACCCTTTTGCTGATTGTCGGAATGGCAGCTTCCAGGAAAGGAGAGCCTTCCGGCAGGATTGTGTATCTTTTCAGCTTTAACAGCTTCAATGTAGGAAATTTTGCCATCCCCTTTTTGACAGGACTGATTTCTACCAATGGATTTGCGGCCCTGTGTTTGTTTGATATTGCGGTGGCTGTCTATCTTTACGGAGTGGATTACAGTCTGGCAGAAACCATAACCGGCGGAAAGGGAGGTTTTTCCCTGAAGCGCCTTCTGAAAAAGATTTTTTCTTCCCCTATTACGGATGCCTATCTGCTGATGATTGTCCTGGCAGCCCTTCATCTGCGGCTGCCGGAGCCTGTGCTGAAGCTGGCTTCTGTTATGGGAAATGCCAATGCGTTTTTGGCTATGCTGAGTATCGGAATTCTTTTCGAGTGGAATATGGACAGAAAGAATATAAAGGATATGTTTAAATTCTTCTCGCTTCGCTATGTCACTGTGCTGCTGCTGTGCGGAGCGGTGATTCTCTTTGTTCCTTTTCCGCATGACATACAACAGGCTATCTGTGTGCTGCTTATGGCTCCCTGCGCCAGCATAGCGCCTCTTCTCACAGAGAATGCCGGAGGAGACGGAGCCAAGGCCGCCCAGGTTAATTCCATCAGTATTTTGTTGGGAATTTTAATGATGATGGTGGTTTATGCGCTTGTGTAGAAAATGCGCAAAATTTTGAGGAAAATTGGTCAAACGTTTGTACACTTTTCTCTTGCCCTAGAGTATACTCAAGGTGGTATAAAAGAAGGAGAGATAGATTCCTACAGGAAAAGACAGAATCATTCAGACAGAATAGGAGCGGATAAAAATGGATAAAAAAGATTTAGAAAAACTTTTACAGGACGTTGCAGCAGGAGAGGTAAAACCACAGGAAGCTCTTCTTCAGATTAAGACAGAGCCTTATAAGGATTTGGGCTTTGCGAAACTAGATACCCACAGAGGTATTCGCCAGGGAATGGCGGAGGTTATCTACGGAGCAGGAAAAACAAAAGAGCAGATATTGAAAATTTCCCAGGCTATGGTGGAAGAGCAGGAGAAAACAGTTTTAATCACTCGTATGAGCCGGGAAGCAGCAGAGTATGTTTCTCAATACCTGGACCTTCGCTATGATGAACACTCTAAAACAGGTATTATCGGAGATATGCCGCCCAAAGACGGTATCGGGAAAATCGTGGTAGCTACCGGAGGAACCAGCGATATTCCTGTGGCAGAGGAAGCGGCTCTCACAGCGGAAATCTACGGAAATGAAGTGCTTCGCCTCTATGATGTAGGCGTGGCCGGTATGCACCGTCTTATGGACCATATTGAGGAGATTATGAGCGCCAGAGTGATTATTGCCATTGCGGGAATGGAGGGGGCTCTTGCCAGTGTTATCGGCGGTATGGCGGACTGTCCGGTGATTGCCGTACCCACCAGTGTGGGATACGGGGCTAATTTCGGAGGGCTTTCGGCTCTTCTGTCCATGCTGAATTCCTGTGCCAGCGGTATCAGTGTGGTAAATATTGACAATGGTTTTGGCGCCGGATACCTGGCCAGCATGATTAACCATCTGGAGGGAAGAAAAGAATGAAAACATTATATTTAGAGTGCAATATGGGAGCAGCGGGAGACATGCTTATGGGAGCTCTTCTGGAGCTGATTCCCGACAGAGAAAACTTTCTGGAAAAATTAAATCAGGCAGGCATCCCGGGAGCCAGAGTCACTGTGGAAAAGGGAATCAAGTGCGGAATTACAGGAACTCATGTAAGGGTAACAGTGGACGGACAGGAAGAGTACAGCCTGGATGCAGAGCCGGATGATTATGGACACCATCACCTCCACGGCAGCGGACATTCTCATGACGAAGCTTCCCATGAAGAACATTCCCAGCACAGTCATGCCCATAATGAACAGCTTCACTCTCATGAGGGACAGTTTGATAAAGAGTATCTTCACTCCCATGAGGGACATTCCCACCAAGGGCATCACCATCATGGGCATACTTCTCTGGAAGATATTTCCCGGATGATTGACAAGCTTTCTGTAGATGATAAGATAAAGGAAGATGTGAAAACTATATACGGCATGATTGCAGAGGCGGAAAGCCAGGTACACGGACATCCTGTTTCCCAGATTCATTTTCATGAAGTGGGAACTGTGGATGCTCTGACAGATATTACCGGCTGCGCTATGCTGATGAGACAGCTTGAACCGGAGAAAATCATAGTCTCTCCGGTGACGCTGGGATTTGGTCAGGTTCACTGTGCCCATGGTATTCTTCCCGTGCCGGCTCCGGCTACAGCACTGCTGCTTAGGGGCATCCCCTGTATGGCCGGAAATATCCGGGGAGAGCTGTGTACTCCTACAGGAGCGGCTTTGGTAAAATACTATGCCAATGCTTTTGGCAGAATGCCGGAGATGGTGATTGAGAAAATCGGTTATGGAATGGGGACTAAGGACTTTGAAGCAGCTAATTGTATTCGGGCTATTTTAGGAGAAAGCTGAAGGGAGAAGGCATAGCATGTGCGGACGGTATCATATAGACGATAACGGGATAGAGGAAATCAGAAGAATCGTAAAGATTCTGGAGGAAAAGCTGAAAACTCAGAAGGGCCGGGACATATATCCATCCCAGGAGGCACCTGTGATTTTAAGCAATAGCCAGGGAGAGCTGGAGGCAAAAGCTTTGTTTTGGGGCTTCCCCTCTCCTGCAGGGAAAGGACTTCTGATAAATGCCAGAGCGGAAACCGCTCTGAACCGTCCTCTCTTTTCTGATTCCGCCCGGTACAGAAGATGTATCATCCCGGCCCGGTGGTTTTATGAGTGGACGCCCCAAAAAGAGAAAACTCAGTTTCGCAGAGAAGATTTTTCTCTCCTGTATCTGGCTGGGCTTTACCGTTGCTTTTCAGAGGGCATTCGCTTTACCATCCTTACCACCCAGGCCAATGCTTCCACGGTTTCTGTTCATCCCCGAATGCCTCTTATTCTGGAAGAAGAGGAGATTTGGGATTGGATTTTAGATGGAGCCCAAACAGAAGCCTTTTTAAAAAAAGAACCTGCTCCTCTTATTTTAGAGCAGGAATATAGCCAGCAAAGTTTAGTGTTTTCGTGAACCTAATAATCAAGTACAACAAGCCCTCCGGACAGGAGCACACTGGGTTGGAGAGGAGTTATGTCGCTAAAG
>CABSEJ010000095.1 GCA_902476765.1 uncultured Blautia sp. | reverse complement strand
GGCAAATGTAAAGAATTCTGTGGTATCTAACGGATGTCTCATTGAGGGAACTCTGGAAAATTCTGTAATAGGAAGAGGATGTGTTATCAAAAAAGGTGCTGTCGTGAAGAACAGCGTTATTCTTCCGGAATCTGTTATCGGAGATGATGTATATATAGAAAATCAGGTGGTAGATAAACACGCCAAGCTGATTCATGTAAAGAAAATTGTGTCTCCCGAAGAGCATCCCGGCTATATCAGAAGAAACGACACCTTATAAAGCGATAACAGCACAGTCAAATGGACATGCAAGCATGTCCGCTTGGCTCGTTGCTCGCAGTAATAAATGTATAACTCTTAATTATGATATTTAACTATTAAAATCAGAGACGAAACAGCGTTTGGGTTTCCCCAAACGCTGTTTTTATCTCTGATTTCAATATTCTTTATTCAGTAAAGCTTTATTCAAACGCTTTTCCTACAGAACCGAAAAGTTCCATTTTCTCTTTAATTGTCTCACAGATAGCATCGAAGCCTGGCTTTAATAATTTACGTGGGTCATAGCCTTTGCCCTGGTTGTCTTTGCCTTCTTCGATATATTTTCTTGTGGCTGCTGCGAAGGATAACTGACACTCTGTATTTACATTGATTTTAGATACACCTAAGTCAATGGCTTTCTTAATCATATCTGCCGGAATTCCTGTGCCGCCATGAAGTACCAAAGGCATTTCACCAGTCAGCTTCTGAATGTCGTCCAGAACATCGAAACGAAGTCCTGCCCAGTTTTCCGGATATTTTCCATGAATGTTTCCGATACCTGCTGCCAGCATATCCACACCTAAATCTGCAATCATCTTGCACTCTTTAGGGTCTGCACACTCACCCATACCTACAACGCCGTCTTCCTCGCCGCCGATAGAACCAACCTCAGCTTCCAGAGACAGTCCCAGTCCCTTGCATACTCCTGCAAGCTCTTTAGTTTTCTCCACATTCTCCTCGATGGGGTAATGAGAACCATCAAACATAATGGAAGAAAATCCTGCCTTAATACATTTATAGCATCCTTCGTATGTACCGTGGTCCAGATGAAGAGCAACCGGTACGGTAATGTTTAATTCATCAATCATGGCTTTTACCATATCTGCTACTGTCTTAAAGCCGCACATATATTTTCCTGCGCCCTCAGACACACCCAGGATAATGGGAGATTTGCATTCCTCTGCTGTAAGCAGGGCTGCTTTTGTCCATTCCAGGTTATTGATATTGAACTGTCCTACCGCATAATGTCCCGCTTTTGCTTTCTTTAACATTTCTGCTGCTGATACTAACATAACTAACGACCTCCATATAGAAATATTCTGTTTTCCTTATTATAGACACCCATACCGCAGTGTATAAGAGCCCGAAAAACCTAAACCTATTATATCACATTTTCCTTCACAGGCAAGCATTTCTTAATGCATTTTTACCAAAACCATGCTATAATTAGTGCCAGAAAAGGAAAAAAACACAAGAAAGGAGCGTATGGCAAAGCAGAGAATGCCATGCAAAAATTGAGGATATGGACAAGAAAAATTTAATTGTAGGACAATCGGGAGGTCCTACTGCTGTCATTAACAGCAGTCTGTACGGAGTGGTCTCCGAAGGACTTGCCCAGGCCTCCGTCGGGCGGGTTTACGGAATGGTCAACGGCATTCAGGGCTTCCTGGAAGGCCGTGTTCTGGACTTTCAGGAGTCCTTTTCCGGAAGCGATTTAGAGAAATTGAAAACCACCCCCGGCGCTTATCTGGGCTCCTGCCGCTACAAGCTTCCGGAGGATTTAAATGACCCGGTATACCCCCTTTTGTTCCAGAAATTCGAAGAGCTGGGGATAGGATATTTCTTCTACATCGGAGGAAATGATTCCATGGATACCGTAAGTAAGCTGTCCAGATACGCAGAAAAAACAGGAAGTGATATCCGTGTCATCGGAGAGCCCAAGACTATTGACAATGACCTGGTACTGACAGACCATACTCCGGGCTTCGGAAGCGCAGCCAGATATGTAGCCTCCACGGTACGGGAGATTGTCATTGACGCCAATGTATACGAAACAAAATCCGTAACCATGGTGGAAATTATGGGGCGTCACGCAGGCTGGCTGACTGCGGCCGCTGCTTTAGCCAGAAAGCACACCGGAGACAATCCGCTGCTTATTTACCTGCCGGAAACTGCCTTTGACCAGGAAGCCTTTTTGAAAAAAGTGGAAGCCTGCTTTGAAGCCAATCCCAATGTGATTGTCTGTGTATCCGAAGGTATCCACGACAAAGACGGGGTATTCCTCTGCGAATATGACAACAATGTAGGAACAGATTCCTTTGGTCACAAGATGCTGGCCGGATGCGGAAAGTACCTGGAAAATCTGGTACGCAGCCGCTTAGGCGTAAAAGCCCGGTCTGTTGAATTAAACGTAAGCCAGCGCTGCTCCGCTTCCATGATGTCCGCACAGGACCAGAAAGAGGCTGTAATGGCCGGACGCTTTGGGGTAAGGGCCGCATTAAAGGGCGAAACCGGAAAGATGGTCTCCTATGTGAGAGAAAGCAGCCTGCCCTACCGCATGAGCCTGGGACTGGAGGATGTAAACAAAATCTGCAATCAGGAAAAGACTGTTCCCCTGGAATGGATTTCCCAGGAGGGCAGCGATGTGACTCAGGACTTCCTGGAATATGCTCTTCCCTTGATTCAGGGCCAGGTGGAAATTCATATGGGAACTGACGGGCTGCCTGACTTTGTATCCAGGAAATAAACCGGCTCTAATCTCTGTTTCATTTAATTGGCCACTGAATAAATGTCTCCCGGACATTTTGCACCGGCAGAACTTTTCATTGCCTAGGAAATCCAAAAAATTTCTTATAAAGTCAAATCAGAGCGGCCCCTCAGGAAATACAGGAAGTTTCCTTCCGTCTATATCCTGAGGGGCCGCTCTCTATGCAAGTTTATCTTCTGTTATCTGAAAAGCTTTTGAAACTCTTCAGCCACAGACATTACCTTTGGTCCGATCACAATGTGGACCTGGTTGAAGGCCGGCCGGAAAACAGCCGCTGCCCCAGCCTTTTTCAGCTTTCCGTCATCCACAGCTTCCATATTTCTTACTTCTATCCGAAGTCTGGTAATACAATTACAAAAGCTGAGGATATTTTCTTTTCCTCCTGCCCCATCCAGAAAATCCCGGGCCATTTGTAAAGAATCAGGGCAGGCACTCTTACTTTTATTTTCCATTTTCAGTATTCTCAGTCCATATCACGGACAATTTTTCTAAGTCTCAGAATCATGGACGGCGCTACAGAAAGTTCATCTACTCCCATTTCCACAAAGGTCTTGGTAAGCTCTGTATCTGCTCCCAGTTCTCCGCAGATACCGGCCCATTTACCAGCCTTGTGAGCGTTATCCACTACCATCTGAATCATTCTCAAAATGGCCTTATGGTGAGGATTGTAGAAAGAATCCAGTTTTTCATTCTGACGGTCAATAGCCAAGGTATACTGGGTCAAATCATTAGTTCCGATGCTAAAGAAATCCACATGCTGAGCCAAATCATCACTGACCATAACAGAAGCCGGGGTCTCTATCATGATGCCTTCTTCCACATCTTTGTAGGGAGTACCAGACTGTTCCAGCTCCTCCTTTACCTCCTTCACAATCTCCTTAATTTTCATTACTTCTTCCACAGAAGTAATCATAGGATACATAACGGAAATATTTCCATAAACTGCAGCTCTCAGCAAAGCTCTCAGCTGGGTCTTAAAGATATCCGGCTGAGTCAGGCAGATACGAATGGCACGGTATCCCAAAGCCGGATTTTCCTCTTTATCCAATCCCAGATAATCTGCCTGTTTATCTGCTCCGATATCCAGGGTACGGATAATTACCTTTTTGCCCGCCATGGTCTGAGCTACCTGCTTATAAACCTGGAACTGTTCTTCCTCGCTGGGCAGCTCATTTCTTCCGATATACAGGAATTCGCTGCGGAAAAGTCCGATGCCGCCGGCATCATTTTCCAGAACATATCCCATATCTCCTACGCTTCCGATATTTGCATAAATATTGATTTTTCTTCCGCCTTTTGTTACATTTTCTTTTCCCTTCAGTTCCAGAAGCAGGCTTCTTTTCTCTTGCTCCTCCTGAATCTTCTGTCTGGCTGCAGTGCGTACTTCCTCTGTGGGATTAAAATAAACTTCTCCTGTAAAGCCGTCTACCACAGCCTCCATTCCATTCTGAAGCTGTTCCAAATCCATAGGCACACCGATAAGTGCGGGTATGTTCATCATTCTGGCCAAAATAGCCGTATGGGAATTGGTGGAGCCATGAACCGTGACAAAAGCCAAAATCTTCTCTTTGTCCATTTGAACTGTTTCACTGGGAGATAAGTCCTCCGCAACAATGATCACCGGCTCGTCAAACTCCATGTCCATGCCGTCTCCTCCGTAGAGGTTCCGCACCAGGCGCTCGGAAATATCTTTTACATCTGCAGCACGGGCCTTCATATAATCGTCGTCCATACTGGCAAACATCTGGGAAAAGTTATCCCCGGTGGCAGCCACTGCATACTCTGCGTTTACCTCCTGGGTCCGGATAATATTTTCAATGGACTCATTGTAATCCTCGTCCTCCAGCATCATCTGATGGACTTCAAAAATAGCGGCGCTGGCCTCTCCCACTTCTTTCACTGCCTTTTCATACAGTCTCTGAAGCTGTGCCTTAGCCTTCTCCCTGGCTTCTTCCACTCTTTGGATTTCCCCTTCAGGGTTCTCCACTTTTACCCGTTTTACAACGTAATCATTTTTTCTGAGAACGGAAATTTTGCCCAGGGCAACGCCCTTATATACTGATTTGCCTTTCAGACCTTCCATAATTTTCTACCCCTTGGTTTTACAGATTTGCTTCAAAAAATGCTTTCATAGCTTCTGCTGCAGTATCCTCGTCCTCTCCTTCTACAGAAACCTGAACGGTATTTCCGCATTTTACACCAAGAGACATAATGGCCATCAGCTTTGAAGCAGCTGCAGACTTTCCATCCTTTGTGATGGTAATGGTGCTCTGATATTTTTTTGCCTCTTTTACAAGCACTCCGGCCGGTCTTGCGTGAATTCCCAGTTCATCCTTAATGGTGTAATCAAATGTTTTCATAATAAAAATCTCCCTTCATGGTATATAATTTTTTATCTGCGCCTTAGGCGCAATAACCCATATTTCTATGGGATATTTACTCTGCTACACTGCCGCCCGCTGTATGTGGACCGCCAGAAAGCCTATTTCTTCCCTCTCAATAGCCTTTCCCAGTTTTTCCTCCATATACCTGCAGACCATGGCGGCGGTTTTTCCTGCCAAAGGATAATTTTCCTCTATAAAATGATTTAAATCAATGTTGACCCCTTCTCCTGTGTCCGCCCTTATGAGGGTATAATACAGGTGGCTCAAAAGCCTGGTACAGGACAGGGAATCCCTTTTGAAAACACAGCCCATCTCTTCCTCAATCAAACTCATACAGTCGTCAATAAGCTGTGTGGTTTTCAGTGTCTCTGACACCTGCTCATTGGAAAGACCAGAATGGATATGCAGGGTAATAAAACCGACCTCATCTTCTGAAATCCGGTATCCTGTCATCTCCTCTATAATCTCCCTTCCCTTCAGGGCGATGGCATATTCCTTGCCAAACAATACCTTAATGTCCGGAATAAAAGGATTTGGAATCTGGATATTTTCCTGTTGTTCCCGCTTCACTGCAAAGGCAATATGGTCTGCCATGGGAAGCAAAATTCCCCGGTTTACCGAATCAAAAACCATCTCTGCCTCATCAATAATCCGGCCTGCAGCTTCCAGATATACCGGTTCAATGATGTTTACTGTATTTATGGCTAAAGACTGTTTCTCTCCTGCCTCCAATGTATAAACTTTAGCTCCCTGGATTTCTCCAAAAGTTTCTCCTGCCTTTTTGCCGAAACCGATTCCCTTGCCCAGGAGAATTTGCTCTTTTCCTTCACGGCCTGCAAGAATGGCATTGTTATTTAACACCTTAATAATCTGATACATAGCCCGGCTCCTTACCTTTTTCTAATACTTATCTTACCGAATAAGAAGCTCTTTTTCAACTAATTCCTGCAAAGCCCGGCACTTTTTTCCTTGCTATTTTAGCAGCAAAATATCTTGAGGCAAAAAGAAAAAGCATAAACCCATCCGCTGTCATCAAAACGCTTTCTTTCAAAAGAAAAGCCCTTTTCCCAGAATATCTTATTTTATTTCAGGAAACATTCCCGAAATAAAAATATTCTTTATTTTGATGAACCATTCGGATAGTTTATGCCTGCCGTACAGTAACACACTATCTTTCCTGTTTGTCTTTCACTGACATTAACTATATACTAAAGTAGTCGTTACCGTCAAGCTGTATTTTTTTACTAAGATTTCTTCCAAATTTTGTATATATTTCACAAGAATTTTTACCTGTTTTTCTATGCCTCTATCTGCTCCGCCAAATCCGTCAGATAGACCCACCTGTCCATTTTTTTCTCCAAAGCAGCTTCTGCCTCTTCCTTTTCCTTCATAAGCTGGTTCAGTTTTCCACTGTTGGTAGCATTGGCCATTATCTCCTCCTCCAGACTTTGAAGCTTTCCTTCCAGGTCTGCTATATCCTGGTCAATGGTCTCGTACTCCCGTTGTTCCTTAAAGGTAAATTTCAGTTTTACCGCATGCTGTTTCCAGGAGCCGGAGCTCTGTCCTGTTTTGTTGCTTTCCCCCGGACTGCCCTGTTTTTCTCCGGAAACTGCCATTGCATTTCCAACCCTTTTGGAGTCCGGGAAACTATATTTTCCCCGGACTGTGTTACTGCCTTTAGCCTCTTTTTTGTCCTGGTTTTTTCTTTTTTTGGCCTCCAGATAATCGGTATAACCACCTTCGTACTGCACCAGGCCCCCGTTGCCGTCAAATTCAAAAATCCGCTCTGCCACATTATCCAGAAAATATCTGTCATGAGATACCGTCAATACAATTCCGGGAAAGGAATTCAGATAATCTTCCAATATAGTCATGGTAGGAATGTCCAGATTGTTTCCTGCCTCGTCCATAATCAGCACGTTGATTTCTCCTGCCAGAACCCCCAGCAGGTACAGTCTCCTTTTCTCCCCGCCGGACAGCTTTCCAATAGGGGCATACTGCATATCCGGAGTAAAAAGAAAACGTTCCAGCAGCTGTGAAGCGCTGATTCTTCCCTCTCCGGTCTGAATATATTCTGCAATATCCTTCACATAATCAATCACTCTTTGATTGTCGTCCATATCCTGCTCTTCCTGGGCAAAATATCCGATTTTGACCGTCTCTCCTATATCAACAGACCCTGAATCCGGCTCCACCAGGCCGGCCAGCATCTTCATCAGAGTGGACTTACCGCAGCCATTTGGACCGATAAACCCTACACGCTGATTCTTCAGCACTATATAACTGAAATCCTCTATCAGCTTCTTCTCTCCATAGCTTTTGCTCACATGATGAAGCTCAATGGTCTTCTTGCCCATCCGTACCTTCCGGCTGTCCAGAGTCAGAACTTCCTCCTTCTGTACTGCCGGAGTATTTTTCAATGCCTCCAGCCGTTCTAATCTGGCTCTCTGCTTGGTGCTTCTGGCTCTGCAGCCTCTTTTAGCCCACTCCAGTTCCATCCGCAGGATACTCTGGCGTTTTCTCTGGGAGGCCAGTTCCATTTCTTCCCGCTGAGCCTTCAGTTCCAGAAAACCAGAGTAATTGGCCTCATATCCATACATATTGCCACGACTGATTTCCAGAATCCTGTTGCTCACCTTATCCAGAAAATACCGGTCATGGGTTACCATGAGCAGGGTACCCCGGAAGGCTTTTAAATACTCTTCCAGCCAGGTATTCATCTCCATATCCAGATGATTGGTAGGCTCGTCTAAAAGCAGTACGTCGAAATCCTGAGACAGAATTTTGACCAGGGCCGCTCTCCTTCTCTGTCCTCCGGAAAGCTGGGACAAGGGCATCTCAAAATCCCGGATTCCCAGAAGCTCCAGATTACTCTCCACAAGCCAATCCTTCTCCGGCTGCCCGGTCAGTGCATAGGAAGCCACCGTGGCTCCCTGGGGAAAGCTGGGATTCTGAGGCATATAAGCCAGCTTCAGATTATTCTGCCGGATTATCTGTCCTGTATCCGGTTCTTCCAGACCTGCTACCATTTTCAAAAGAGTAGATTTTCCGGTTCCGTTAATTCCTACTATACCGATTTTATCCCCCTGGTGAATCCCAAAGGAGGCATCTTCAAAAATCATTTTATCCCCATATAATTTACTGATATGTTCTATGTTGATGATGTTCATTTTCTCTGCCTTTCCCCGGTTTCCTGCAGGCCCAAGCTACATTTCCGGAGCTTTTTCTATCTATGGAATGGTAACACAGAAATAACAGGGCTGCCATATGCAAACTGCACAAAAATCCCGGGATTATATTCTTTTCAATCGTCCCTCCTCCATCTCATATACTTCATCACACAGTACCTGGATGTCTTCCCTGCTGTGGCTGGCTAAAAGAATTGTTTTTCCTTGTTCTTTGATACTCAAGAATAATTTTCTCATTTCCTGAACGCCTGATTTATCCAATCCGTTCATAGGCTCATCTAAAATTAAAATATCCGGATTTTCCATGATAGCCTGCGCAATGGCTAATCTTTGACGCATACCTAAGGAATATTTCCCCACATGCTTTTTCGATTTTGCATCCAAGCCTACTGTTTCCATAATATGAGATAAGTATGGAATATTTCTTTTATTCCTTAATTCATAGAGAAATTCTAAATTTTTTAAACCGTTTTTATTCTCTAAAAAAGCCGGTTCCTCAATAATAATTCCTACTGAACCCAGTAATTCTCCCGATTTTTTTCTTTTTCCATTCACTGTGATTACTCCGGCATCCTCTTTTTCAAGTCCGCATAAGCATTTAAAGAAAACCGATTTTCCACATCCGTTATGGCCGATGATTCCATATATTTTCCCTTTTTCACATTCCAGCGAAATATCCTGAAGTACCGGATTTTCTTTAAATTTTTTTACCACATGTTCTACCTTTATGTATGCTTCCATAAACGATTCCCCTTTTATTCTTTTTTGATATGTTTTGAATATCCTACATTTTTTATTTTCCGGAGTGTCAAAACAATACATATAAGATTACCTATACCTAAATATATAAGTATCTCTGAAATTTTGGGTACCGGCATGTTGTTTTCCAGCAGGTACTGTATTTGATTAAAACGTAACCAGCTAAAAGGAGTCAGGAATATCAATTTAGGAAATAAATACATATTTTCCGACATGATAATCAAAGCTGCTTCTATGGAGGCAAAGCTCAATGCTACAACTCTTGAAAAATACAGGCTCAGAAGAAACATCATATTTCCTAAAAAAGAAATGCATAAGGTTCCTACCAGAAAGACCAGGCCTGCCATCTGTAAGGGCGTATAGTTTTTCAGAATCTGGTATGAAAAATGCAAAACAACGCCATATTCTTCTCCCACATTAGTTAAGCTGAGGGTATAGATAATTTTTCCCCAGTCATTTTCCCATAAATTACAGGGAAAACAAATTATGGCTGCCATACAAAACACCACAAACAGAAGTAAAATAGAGCTTATAAAAATATTGCTGATTTGATATATGCCCCATTTTAATTTTCCCAGCCTGACTATCCTGTA
This sequence comes from uncultured Blautia sp., assembly GCA_902476765.1. Classification (GTDB taxonomy): domain Bacteria; phylum Bacillota; class Clostridia; order Lachnospirales; family Lachnospiraceae; genus Blautia. Next base: position 2,998 of record CABSEJ010000095.1, on the reverse strand, counting down.
CATTTGATGGTAATTCAAAAACGGAACATTAGAAAAAAAATAAATGCAGGCAAAAATAAAAATAAGCAAATAATATAAATCAAAAAGCAAAAACACAAAACTGCCTACGGAAACCTTATACCCCACTTCCATCGCAAATTCTTTAACAGGCCGGAAAAAAATATGCGTCACAAAAAAGAGTAACACCAATAACACAAAATTCCGTTTTGTAAAAAAACTATTTTTGTAGTCTATACACACATTTATGATTTCATGCCAAACTTTTTTCATCTCCTAAATAACCTGCCTTTTTATAAGCTTATAGATAATAACTCCCAGCAGCATGCCTATGACTACAGCCACAAAGCAGGCATACAAAAAAGAAAGAATATCATTATCCCAAACATTATACTGAATGTCATAAATAAAATTTAAATTTAATTTGGCGCTGCTAAAAAGGGCTGCCCCGTAATATTGTATACAATACCAGAGTACCAACGGAATAGACAGGACAAATAAAGTGTCATGGTATATCAGAGAAAATAAGGCTGCAAAAACCGACATAAGTCCGGCTAAAAGTCCGTATTGAACACCACATAAGAAAAAATAAAGCAAAAAATTTTTATTGGACAAAAAATAGCGGAAACTCCCATCCATTAACAATGCCTCATAAGTAGCTTCTTCCAAGTTTATCCACGGATACTTTACATGCAGCACAAGAACAAACAGAAAAATCCCCACTGTCATCGTAATCATAGAAGAAAAAAAGATAGTGATTACTTTTGATAAAACATAAGTCTTAATATTTCCTCTGATAATCAATAGCCGAATATAGCGGTGCGCAATATCTTCACAAAAACATTGCCCGAATACAAAAGTGGTAAATATCAAGGTCAAAAGAAAGGGCATGCTATAAACAATGAGGGAAAAAGCATTTAATACAGAAATATGCCATTGTTTCGTCTCTAAAGCTGCAAAGCCCAGGACAAGAAACACCCCTGCAATACCACCCAAAAATTTCCACGATATAAAAGCTCGTTTCATATCCAAAATTAAATACCGGTAAAACAATCTGAATTTCTCTCTCATGAAAATAATTCCTCTGCCGTAAAAGCATCTATAGCCATCTGAAATCTGCTGCTCTCTCCAGATGGCAGTTCTTCTAAAATATCCAATATCCATGTAGCTGTCAGTTCATATTCTTCATCTTGTATTTTATATGGATAATAGCATAATTCCATGGTATCAACAGTATATTTTGCATCTGTAATAATCATAGACAGCTTCTGTATTAAGGTATCAGAAATCTTATCCAAATCAAGCAATTCTTTTTTATGGCCGGTGGAATCTATTACAAAGGTACGGCCTAAGGACAGATAACTTACTTCCTTTGGATTCACTAACACTTGTATTGGAGCATTAAAATCAGCGTATTTATCAATAAACTCTATATTAGGGCAGTGTATTTTGATTCCCCCATAAGATTGCCAGATGCAAAAATAATACCCTTCATCCTGCTCTGTCCATGACGGTTTATAAGCGTCTTTGTCAATATTTCCATCCATATCAATCACATATTCCTCGGAAGCTAATGTAGCGGAATCTAAGGCATAATATTTATATACAGGGTTCTCCAACTTTATCTGCATACTTTCTAACATTAACTGTACTTTCCCCCATGCTTCCTTTGTACTCATAAAAGATAATTCTTTATCCCCGGAAAATTTTTCTGCATTCCTTTCCAAATCAAAAGCATGTGCCAAATAGTTTCTATAAAATGCCGTGTGATAATCAGCCCTATAGGACTGAACATTTAGTATTTCCTGGTTATTCCCGGTGTAATAAACCGCAGTAGAAGTTTTTCCGTCACTTCCTAAAAGTTCTTCCCTTTTCTTTTCTGTAATAGAAGTATTTTTCATCATTTCATCCACTACTCTTTCTTCTTCCAGCAACTGCAGCTGAATCCGGGGAAGGCTGAGGTATCCTGATTTAGCCTCATCTGAAGCTGATACGGCGGCCTTAAAAACAATATTGTCACTTTCTCTTTCATATACATCGGGTATTTCCATATTAGCAGCGTCTTCCTGACTGCTTATTTTCTCTTGCTTTTTCTCCTCTGCAATAGGCTGATATTCTGCAGATTCCTCTGGCTTACTGCAGGAAGTTAAGGCTGCAGCGGTCATACAAAGAATAGATAAAAGAATGGTTTTTTTCAAAAATAATTCCCCCTTTTTTAAAATACACAATCCAAATTTGGTTTTGTATTTCACGACCCGCAAGATATTTGCATATTATAACGACTATATATTATATATACTATCATTTATATTATATATTATCAACTCTTTTTAACTTTTTACAGCAGGAATAAAAAAGCCTATAGCACATAAGATAAATCTTATGGTTATAGGCTTTCAATAAATATTCTGTTTTCTAGCCGGGATTTCGTTTTTTATGCTCAAGAAATAATCCCGACCTTAATTGTGATTTTTCCTTATAAAATATTCTCCTGTTGTTTTTCATACGTTAATATTGCATTGGTAGCATCTACAACTTCTGTATAATCCTGCAGCATTTCTTTCAACTCTTCTGCTCCGTCCTCGGTTAAATGGTAATATATCCTTTTCATGCGTTTACCAATTACTTTTTCATAACTCTCTATCAAACCCTTTTTTTCCAAGCGGTATAAAGCCGGATACATGGTAGCGGGAGAAAGCTTTAAAACATTATTAGATATTTTACTAAACAATTGTGTAAATTCATAGCCATAACAATCATCAATGGATAGCATTTTAAGTAAAATCATTTCTAAATTACCTTTTTTAAAGGTTTCATAGTATTTTCCCATATTGTCGCTCCCTTGCACTTATACTATAATATATAATATATGTTTTTACTATACAAAACAATATATATATTATAACTATATTTGTTTTAAAGCTTTTGGAAATTCTATAAATTACCCGGGAGTTTGACAGTTGCATAATAGAAAAATAGCTTGCAGGCCTTATAAAACCTG
>CABSEJ010000094.1 GCA_902476765.1 uncultured Blautia sp. | reverse complement strand
TATAAAGCTGTCCTTTTTGTCTGCCCTGAATCTGATACTTTCCTAATGAATTATAGCATAATTTTTCTTTATTGCCTTTAAATCAAATCTAAACTTTCTATAAAAAACCACGGGAAATACTTTGACTTTCCTTGTTTTTCCCTCTAAAATGAAAACAAACTACCGGATTTGCTATGAAATTCCTACATGGTGATACCTACGGCGGCTGGCATATCCGTTTACAAAGGAGCAATTATGTTTATTGATAAAAATCAGATTCTTTCTCAACTCAATTTTTTATACCGCCGGGAGGGTTCCTGCTGCCTGTCTCTGTACAGCGGCCCGGGAGCCGGAAAAACCCGCCTTCTGGAAGAATTCTCCCGGGATAAGCGGGCGTTATATTTTAAGGCTTCCTGTGTATTTTATGAGGAAAATTTCCGGCTTTTCCGGGACTTATGCGTTCGCAGACTGGGAGACGGGTTTACAGAAGCCGCAAAATTTACCCGGCTTTTCCGGATGTTAAAAAAAGAGGCTGCAAAAGAGCCCCTCATTTTGATACTTGATGATTTCCACCTGCTCTCCATGAAAAACCGGAGATTATATCCCTTCCTTCAGGCTCTGGTTAAAGATATGTCCGGAGAGGAGAAATTTTTCATAATTTTATGTAAATCATATACTTTATGGGAAAAAGAAGGGACCAAGGAAGAACCGGCTTTTCTGCTGCCTGATTTTCATTTTTTCGAAATGAGAAAGCTTTATCCTTCTCTCCGCATAGAGGAGCAGATTCTTCTCTACGGAGTTACCGGCGGAAACCCCGGCTGCCTGAAATATTTTCCCCAGGAGAAGCCTTTGACGGAAAGTTTATATGAACAGCTTTTTACCCCGGAAGGAGACTTATACCGGGCAGTCCCCTCTATGCTGCGGGAATATTATTCCGGTTCGTCCCTGCTTCCCACGATTCTGGCTGTCATAGGGCAAAAGCCCAAAAGGCTCCAGGACATCTGTGAACCTACAGGGCTGACTCCCAGTGCAGCGGGAAGCCTTCTGTCCTCCCTGAGCGCCCATGGCCTTACCCGGCGTCTGGTTCCTGTTACAGAGGAACAGCCCAGCCGCCGGGCCCTGTATAAGATTTCTCACAGTCTGTCCCGGTTTTGGTTTACCTTTGTCTATCCCTTCCGCTCAGACATAGAAGCCGGTATGGGAAGAGACATCTTTGAGGAACAGGTAAAGCCCCGGCTCCAGGCCTATATGGAGGATACCTTCGCCAACATCTGCAGAGAATTTCTAAGGCTTCTGGAAAGGGCGGGACAGGCGCCCTTTCCTCTGGATAAGGTAGGCATGTGGTGGGGACAGCACCCTACCAAAAAGCGCACCTTCCAGGTTCCTATTGCCGCTGCCGGAGAAAATAAAATACTCCTGGGCCAATGCTTTTGGACTCAGGAATGGATGGACGTAGACGCCCTGGAGGAGCTGCAGCACAACGCTACTCTTTTCCCTGATATGGAAAAATGGTACTGTCTGTTCTCCACCTCTGACTTTGTCACAGGCTTTGAGGCTATTTCCGGAAGCCATGTCCGGGTGTACAGTTTAGAAAAAATGTGTGACATAGCCAAAGAATTAGAACAGCTATAGTGCGGCTGCAGTGCAAAAAAGGAGTTGCCGCATTTCCTGCGGCAGCTCCTTTTTCAGCAGCTAATCTCCTATCCACTGTTGTATTTTTCTAAAAAGTTCCCGGCTGGACCCGGCCAGCCTTCCCTCTTTTTAATAACCCATAAGAGATTTATCCACAGCCCGGGCTGCGTTTCTTCCTTCTGTGATGGCCCATACCACCAGGGACTGGCCTCTGTGCATATCGCCTGCCGTAAACACGTTCGGCACGCTGGTCTGGTATTCCTCCGGCTTTGTCTCAACGTTAGTCCTGGGATTTACCGCCACCTTGAAGGCATCGGTAACGTATTTCTGACTGCCCAGGAATCCGGCTGCAATCAGCACCAGCTGGGCGTCTATGATTTCTTCCGTTCCCTCCACGGGAACCATATTCATACGTCCGGTTTTCTCATCTTTTTTCGGCTCCAGCTTTACGATTTTGGCCTTCTGTACGTTTCCTTTGCTGTCTTTTATAAATTCTGTCACTGTGGTCTGGTACACTCTGGGGTCACGTCCGAAGACAGCAATAGACTCCTCCTGGCCATAATCTGTCTTCAGTATCCTGGGCCACTCCGGCCATGGATTTCCCGGGGTTCTGGTTTCAGAGGGCTTAGGCATCATTTCCAGCTGGGTAACGGATTTAGCACCCAGGCGGATAGCAGTTCCCACACAGTCGTTTCCCGTATCTCCCCCTCCGATGACTAACACATGCTTCCCTTTGGCAGGGATAAACTGATTATCCTTAAACCCGGAATCCAGAAGACTTTTGGTCACGGATTTCAGGAAGTCCACGGCAAAGAAAATATTCCCTGCCTCCCTTCCCGGTACGCCTATATCTCTGGGATTGGAAGCTCCGCAGGCCAGGATAACCCGGTCAAATTCCTTCAAAAGCTCCCCGGCCTTAATATCCTTTCCCACATCTGCGTTTGTCCGAAACTCTACGCCCTCTTCTTCCATGAGCCGGATTCTCCGGTCAATGATTCCCTTATCCAGCTTCATGTTAGGAATACCGTACCGCAGCAGGCCGCCTATTCTGTCATTTCTCTCGAATACCGTTACCAGATGGCCTTTCCGGTTCAACTCCTGGGCTGCGGCCAGGCCGGAGGGGCCACTTCCCACTACGGCCACCTTTTTTCCGGTACGCACCGGAGGAATCTGAGGCTTTACCCAGCCCATTTTCCAGGCTGTCTCAATAATAGCCTTTTCATTTTCCTTGGTGGACACCGGCTCTCCGTTGAGATTACAGGTACATGCCGCCTCGCAGAGAGCAGGGCACACATGACTGGTAAACTCAGGAAAGCTGTGGGTCTTGGAAAGCCGTTCATAGGCCTGTCTCCATTTGCCCCGGTAGACCAAATCATTGGTCTCCGGTACCAGATTATGAAGAGGACAGCCGGAAGCCATGCCTGCCAGCATCATGCCGGACTGGCAGAAGGGCACGCCGCAGTCCATACAGCGAGCTCCCTGCTTCTGCTGCTCCTCCAGGGTAAGGGGTTTTTTAAACTCCTGAAAATTCTTGATTCTGTCCAGGGGCGCCTCCATAAAGGCGTCCTTTCTCTCGTATTCTAAAAATCCTGTTGGTTTTCCCATGTCTTCACCTCCGAAACTCCCTGTTATTTCTGAAATACTTCTGTAAATGCTTCCATCTGCGCCTGCTGGGTACTCATTCCCTGCTCCTCCAGCTTAAGGCTCAGGGTAATCATTCTCTTGTAGTCATTAGGAATGATTTTCTTAAACTTGGGAAGATAGCTCTGGAAGTCCTCCAAAACCTCTTTTCCCTTCTGGGAGCCCGTGTTTTCCACATGCTCTTCAATCAGGCTTTTCAGCTCGTGTATATCCATTTTGCTCTCCATTTTTTCAATGGAAATCATGTCCTTATTCAGATTCTTGTAAAGGCTGTTATCCTCATCCAGCACATAGGCGATTCCACCGCTCATACCTGCGGCAAAGTTCTTTCCAGTGGGGCCCAGGACTACTACCCGGCCTCCTGTCATGTACTCGCATCCATGCTCTCCTACGCCTTCCACCACTGCGTAAGCTCCGGAGTTGCGGACTGCAAAACGCTCTCCTGCCACACCGTTTATAAAGGCTTTTCCACTGGTAGCGCCATAGAGAGCCACATTACCTGCAATCATGTTGCTCCTTGCACTGTAGCTTCTGTTTTTCGGCGGATAAAGTGCCAGTTTTCCACCGGAAAGTCCTTTTCCGAAGTAATCGTTGGTATCGCCCTCCAGGTTCAGGGTCAGTCCTTTGGGGATAAAGGCACCGAAGCTCTGGCCTCCCGCTCCCTTACAGTTTACAGTAAGAGTATCCTGGGGAAGTCCCTGCTTATGCTGGCGGGTCAGCTCGGCTCCCAAAAGGGTTCCCAGTGTTCTGTCTGTGTTTCCCACAGTCACGGAGACAGAGGCCTTCTCCCCTTTCTTCAGGGCTGTTCCCAGCTTTTTCAGAAGCACTCTCTCATCTATGGTTTTCTCCAAACGGAAATCATAGACATCTGCCGGACGGAAGGTCACTGCTTCCTCTTTTCCTGCAAAGGGGTTATCTAAGATTCCCTGTAAATCAATCTTTGCAGCCATAGGATTTTCTGCGTCTTTTTTCACCTTCAGAAGATCGCTTCTTCCCACCATCTCATCAATGGTACTAAATCCCAGTTTCGCCATATATTCTCTCAGCTCCTGGGCGATAAACCGCATAAAGTTCACCACATATTCCGGCTTTCCGGTAAAGCGTTTCCGCAGCTCCGGATTCTGGGTAGCCACTCCTACAGGGCAGGTATCCAGGTTGCAGACACGCATCATCACGCAGCCCATAGTTACCAGAGGCGCTGTGGCAAAACCGAATTCCTCTGCCCCCAGAAGGACTGCTATGGCCACGTCTCTTCCGCTCATCAGCTTTCCGTCTGTCTCTATCATTACCCTGGTTCTCAGACCGTTTTTCAGCAGGGTCTGATGAGTTTCTGCCAGACCCAGCTCCCAGGGAAGTCCTGCATTGTGGATGGAGCTTTCCGGCGCTGCTCCCGTGCCTCCGTCATAGCCGGAGATCAGGATAACCTGGGCGCCTGCCTTAGCCACTCCGGCGGCTACCGTACCTACTCCTGCCTCGGAAACCAGCTTTACGGAAATCCTTGCATATTTGTTTGCATTTTTCAAATCATAGATTAACTGGGCCAAATCCTCAATGGAATAAATATCATGGTGAGGCGGCGGGGAAATCAGACTCACTCCCGGGGTGGAATGTCTGGTTCTGGCAATCCAGGGGTACACCTTCCGGGCCGGCAGATGGCCGCCCTCTCCCGGCTTAGCTCCCTGTGCCATTTTAATCTGGATTTCCTTGGCGCTTACCAGATACCTGCTGGTAACACCGAACCGGGCGCTGGCTACCTGCTTGATGGCAGAGCAGCGGTCCACTGCCTGTCCTGCGGAATCCAGCCGCTCCTCGCTCTCTCCTCCCTCACCTGTGTTTGACTTGCCGTGAAGCATATTCATGGCAATAGCCAGGGTCTCATGAGCCTCCTGGGAAATGGAGCCGTAAGACATGGCTCCGGTCTTAAAGCGTTTTACAATGCTGTCTACACTTTCTACTTCATCTATGGAAATTCCCTTTTCCGGGAAATCAAAATCCATGAGAGAGCGCAGATTTCCGCTTCTCTCCTTATCCACCATCTGGGTATATTCCTTGAACATACCATAATCTCCCATTCTGGTGGATTTCTGCAGCATGTGTATGGTAGCGGGGTTGTATCTGTGTTCCTCTCCGCCGCTTCTCATTTTATGTTTTCCCATGCTGTCCAGGGTAAGCTCCACAGACCTTCCCAGAGGGTCAAAGGCCTGGGAATGGAGCTGGTCTACATTCTTTGCAATATCTTCCAGAGTAATGCCTCCGATTCGGCTTACCGTACCTGCAAAATATTTATCGATAACCTCTTTGGAGATACCGATAGCCTCAAAAATCTTGGCTCCCTGGTAAGATTGGATGGTGGAAATACCCATCTTAGAAGCAATCTTTACAATGCCGTGGATAACTGCGTGATTATAGTCCTCCACTGCCGCATAATAATCTTTGTCCAGCAGCTTTTCGTCAATCAATTCCTGTATGGTTTCCAGGGCCAGATAGGGATTTACCCCACAGGCTCCGTAACCCAGAAGAGTAGCGAAGTGATGCACTTCTCTGGGTTCCCCGGACTCCAGAATCAGAGAGAGAGAAGTCTGCTTTTTGGTGTCTACCAGGTGCTGGTGTACTGCGGAAACAGCCAGCAGGGAAGGAATAGGCACATGATTTTCGTCCACACCTCTGTCGGAAAGAATAAGAATATTGGCCCCGTCTTTATAGGCCTTATCCACCTCCACAAAGAGACGGTCAATAGCCCTCTCCAGCTTGGTGCTCTTGTAATAGGTAATGGGAACCACAGCTACCTGAAAACCTTCTTTTTTCATGTTTTTGATTTTCAGTAAATCCGTATTAGTCAGTATAGGATTATTGATTTTCAGTACCTGGCAGTTTCCCGGCTCCTCTTCCAGCAGGTTGCCGTCCTTACCCGCATAAATAGTGGTACTGGTGACAATCTCTTCCCGGATAGCGTCAATAGGCGGGTTTGTAACCTGGGCAAACAGCTGCTTAAAATAGTCAAACAATGGTCTGTTTTCCTTAGAAAGTACGGCCAGAGGCGTATCCACACCCATGGCACCAATACCTTCGGCTCCCTTTAAAGCCATGTCATAAATGGACTTTCTGTACTCCTCATAGGTGTAGCCAAAGGCTTTCTGCAGCTGCTTTCTCTGCTTAGGGGTATACTCTTCCACCCGCATGTTGGGTATCTTCAGGTCCTTTAATTCTACCAGATTGCTGTCCAGCCATTCTCCGTAGGGCTGGGCCTTAGCGTAGGCTTCTTTTAATTCCTTGTCGTCTATAATTTTCCCTTTTACTGTGTCAACCAGCAGCATTTTTCCCGGATGCAGCCTTTCTTTCAGAAGGATTTCTTCTTCCGGCACTTCCAGCACGCCTACCTCTGAAGCCAGAATCACATCTCCGTTTTTCAGCACATAGTAGCGGGAAGGGCGAAGGCCGTTTCTGTCCAGTACAGCACCCATCACATCTCCGTCGGAGAATACTATGGATGCCGGACCGTCCCATGGCTCCATCATAGTGGCATAATACTGGTAGAAGTCTCTGATTTCCTGGGATAAAGTCTGATTGTTAGCCCAGGGCTCAGGAATGGTAATCATCACAGCCAGAGGCAAATCCATACCGTTCATTACCAGAAATTCCAGAGTATTGTCCAGCATGGCAGAATCTGAACCTGCCCGGTTTACCACAGGCAGAATCTTGTGGAGCTGGCCCTTGAAATGAGAGGAAGCCATGTTTTCTTCTCTGGCCTGCATCTTGTCCGCATTTCCCCGAATGGTGTTAATCTCTCCGTTGTGTACGATAAGCCGGTTAGGATGCGCCCGCTCCCAGCTTGGATTTGTGTTGGTACTGAATCTGGAATGTACCATGGCAATGGCTGACTCATAGTCCTTGTCCTGCAAATCTGCGAAAAAGGTACGGAGCTGCCCTACCAAAAACATACCTTTATATACAATAGTACGGCTGGACATGGATACTACATAGGTATTGTCGTTGCTCTGCTCGAATACTCTCCTGGCAATATAAAGCTTCCGGTCAAAATCCAGGCCTTTCTCTACCTGCTCCGGCTTTTTGATAAAAGCCTGGACAATGTGGGGCATACATTCCTTTGCCTTGTGGCCCAGCACCTCCTGGTATACAGGCACTTCACGGTAGCCTAAAAGCTCCAGTCCTTCTTTTTCCACAATGATTTCAAACATCTTTTTCGCCTGATTCCTTTGCAGCTCCTCTCTGGGGAAGAAGAGCTGGGCAATGCCGTATTCCCGCTCTCCTCCCAGAGGGATTCCCGCTTCTTTACAGACCTTGGAAAAGAATTTGTGAGAAATCTGGAGAAGGATTCCCACACCGTCACCGGTCTTTCCCTCTGCGTCCTTTCCTGCTCTGTGTTCCAGGTTTTCCACAATATGGAGAGCCCGCTCCACGGTCAGGTGGCTCTTGATTCCGTTTTTGTTTACCACTGCACCGATACCGCAGTTATCATGTTCAAAGACGGGGCTGTACAGTCCCTGCTGTTGTTCTCTCATACTCTTTTCCTCCCTATCTGTTTCCTTTTTCCCTGCCGTAGGCCTCCGCTGCCTTCACAAATCCCCGGAACAGGGGATGAGCCCGGTTAGGCCTGGATTTCAGCTCCGGATGGCCCTGGGTTCCCACGAAAAAGGGATGCTCCCTCAGCTCAATCATCTCTACAATTCTCTTATCCGGGGAAAGTCCGGAAAGAACCATACCCTGGCCTTCCAGAGCTTCCCGGTAATCGTTATTTACTTCATAGCGGTGTCTGTGCCGCTCCTGTATCTCTTCTGTGCCGTACAGCTCAAAAGCCTTTGTTTCTTTTTTCAAAATACAGGGATATGCCCCCAGCCGAAGAGTTCCTCCCAGATTTTCCACACCGTTCTGCTCCGGCATCAGGTAGATAACCGGGTCCGGAGTATCCGGGTCTAATTCTGAGCTGTTAGCCTTTGGAAAACCTGCCACATTCCGGGCAAACTCTACAATAGCCATCTGCATACCAAGGCAGATACCCAGGAAAGGAATTTTCTTCACCCGGGCATATTCCACAGCCTGGATTTTTCCTTCTGTGCCTCTGGTTCCGAAACCTCCGGGAATCAAAATTCCGTCTACACCTGCCAGAAGCTTTTCACATCCCTGTTTCTCTATTTCTTCAGAATCCACCCAGCGCAAATTTACATTTACACGGCTGGCGATTCCTCCGTGTTTTAAAGCTTCCACTACGCTGAGATAAGCGTCATGAAGCTGGATATATTTCCCTACGATAGCGATTTCCGTCTCTGCCTGAGGATGCTTCAGCCGCTCCACCATATCCTTCCACTCCTCTAAATCCGGCTCCGGACAGGGAAGGTGAAGACTCTGGCATACTACCTGGGCCAGGTTTTCCTTTTCCATGGCTAAAGGTGCTTCGTAAAGGTATTCTACATCCAGATTTTGCAGTACATGGTCTGCAGGCACGTTGCAGAACAGGGCTATTTTCTCCTTCAGCTCCCGGGACAGAGGATGCTCGGAACGGCACACCAGCACATCCGGCCACAATCCCATACCCTGCAGTTCCTTAACGCTGGCCTGGGTAGGTTTTGTCTTCAGCTCCCCGGAAGCCTTCAAATAAGGAACCAGCGTCACATGGATAAACACTGCGTTTTCCTTTCCCACCTCATGCTGAAACTGGCGGATAGCCTCCAGAAAAGGCTGGCTTTCAATATCTCCTGCCGTTCCTCCTACTTCTATAATGGCTATACGCTCCTCCTGGGGAGTTTTTGCCTTGTAGAAGCGGCTTTTAATTTCATTGGTTATATGGGGAATCACCTGCACCGTTCCCCCTCCGTAATCGCCCCGTCGTTCTTTCTGCAGCACGCTCCAGTAAATTTTTCCCGTTGTCACATTGGAATTCTTATCCAGGCTTTCATCAATAAATCTTTCATAATGTCCTAAATCCAAATCTGTTTCCGTACCGTCGTCGGTGACGAAAACCTCCCCGTGCTGGATAGGGTTCATGGTTCCGGGGTCAATGTTAATATAGGGGTCAAATTTCTGCATGGTCACCTGGTAGCCCCTGGCTTTTAACAGCCTTCCCAGTGAGGCTGCCGTGATACCCTTCCCCAGTCCGGAAACCACGCCTCCTGTTACAAATACATATTTCACCATCACATTTTCCTCCAAAAAAGGCGCCAGAATCTCCATTACAGAAATTCTGACGCCTTCGTCATCGCTTTGTTCTTGCTTTGTTTTTTTTAACTGCTGTCTACTATAAACGATTTCTCCGGTTTTGTAAATCCCTGATTTTAATTTTTTCAAAGAACGAATTTCTGGATGCTTTGCTGGAATTCTCTGTTTTCTCCATGGCAGCTGACCACAAGGGGCTTCTCCAGGCCCAGGGCAAAGACTCCTAAAATAGACTTTCCGTCCACTACAGCACTGTTGTAGGCCAAGTCTACGTCAAACTGGCATTTTCTGGCCGCACGGACAAATTCCTTCACATCATCCGGCTTTTTCAGGCAAATTTTCATATCTTCCATAATCTACATTCCTTTCTATTGGTTTCGGTCTTGGAGAATCCGGCCTGCTCGGCCTTCGTTCTCTTGGCTGGCGGGCCTTAAATTCACACTGTTTCCCCCCTGCGCCTGGCGCCGTCGGGAAACAGTGCAAACTTCAGGCCCTGGTACTTGTTCTCATATATCCTTGGATTACTCCGCATTACATGCTCCCGTAATCCACCAGTCAAGAGAACTCCGGCCTGCTCGGCCTTCGTTCTCTTGGCTGGCGGGCCTTAAATTCACACTGTTCCCCCTGCGCCTGGCGCCGCCGGGAAACAGTGCAAACTTCAGGCCCTGGTATATATGTATTTTCACCGGATTTGGGTGGTTCATACGAATTTTTTTCAAAAGGGGATTGACAATTTGTTTTTTGACAGTATATACTACAGAACGTAAAGCAAAGGCGCTTTGGATAGGTATCCAAGGCGCTTTTTTCATTTTACGGATGATAATCTCGGCAATTATATTGGCCAAGCTGCCGGCGGGGACCAGTCCCGGGCCGGTAAGGGAAAGGAGCAATGATATGAAAAAAGATATTCCTGTATTATACGGAAGCCTGGTGTTTAATGACAAGGTGATGAGAAACAAGCTGCCCAAGGATGTTTATAAGGCCTTGAAAAAGACCATTGAAAACGGAACCCACCTGGAGCTGGAAGTGGCCAACTCTGTGGCTGTGGCTATGAAGGAATGGGCCGTGGAAAACGGAGCCACCCATTTTACCCACTGGTTCCAGCCAATGACCGGATTTACGGCAGAAAAGCATGACAGCTTTATCTCTCCCACTGCAAGCGGAGAGGTAATCATGGACTTCTCCGGCAAGGAACTGGTGAAAGGAGAACCCGATGCTTCCAGCTTCCCCTCCGGTGGCCTGAGAGCTACCTTTGAAGCCAGAGGCTACACAGCCTGGGACCCTACTTCTCCTGCTTTTATCAAGGATAAAACCTTGTACATCCCCACTGCTTTCTGCTCCTACGGCGGAGAAGCCCTGGACAAAAAGACTCCTCTTCTTCGTTCCATGGAAGCTCTCAGCAAAGAAGCCGTAAAGGTTCTTCATGTGCTGGGAAACAAGGAGGTTACCCATATCTCCACCACCATCGGACCGGAGCAGGAATATTTTCTTATAGACAAGGAATTGTATAAGCAGCGCCGGGATTTGGTATTCTGCGGCAGAACCCTGTTAGGAGCCCAGGCTCCCAGAGGACAGGAGATGGAGGATCATTATTTCGGTGCCTTAAAGCCCAGGGTAGCCGCCTATATGCACGATTTGGACGAAGAGCTGTGGAAGCTGGGAATTCCGGCAAAAACCAAGCACAACGAGGTAGCGCCCGCTCAGCATGAACTGGCTCCTATTTTCTCCACTGCAAATGTAGCTGTGGACCATAACCAGCTTACCATGGAAGTCATGAAAAAGGTGGCTGACAAACACGGACTGACCTGCCTGCTCCATGAAAAACCTTTTGAAGGCATAAACGGAAGCGGCAAGCACAACAACTGGTCTATCTCCACAAACACAGGAGAAAACCTTCTGGACCCGGGAAAAACGCCTGCCCAGAATATCCAGTTCCTGGTATTTCTTATGGCAGTCATTAAGGCAGTAGACGAATATGCAGATTTAATGCGTGTTTCCGCTTCCAGCGCAGGAAACGACCACAGACTGGGAGGAAACGAAGCGCCGCCGGCTATTGTTTCTATTTTCCTGGGAGATGAATTGACTGCAGTGCTGAAATCCATTGAGGAAGATACTTACTTCGGCAAGCAGGAAAGCGTGCGCCTGGAGACAGGAGCTCATGTGCTTCCTCATTTTGTAAAAGATAACACAGACAGAAACCGTACATCACCTTTTGCCTTTACAGGCAATAAATTTGAGTTCCGTATGCTGGGCTCCTCCGCTTCTGTGGCAACGCCCAATATCATCTTAAATACCGCCGTTGCGGAGGCATTGTCCCAGTTCTATGAAGAATTAAAGGACATTCCGGCCCAGGATATGGAACATGGCGTTCACGAACTGATTAAACGTGCCATCCGCAAACATAAAAAAGTTGTTTTCAACGGCAATGGCTATACTCAGGAATGGGTGGAAGAAGCGGAAAAAAGAGGACTTTACAACCTGGTTTCCACACCGGATTGCCTGCCCCGCTTTATTGACCCGAAAAATATCGAATTATTTGAAAAGCACCATATTTTCACCAAAGAGGAAATTTACTCCAGATATGAAATTCTCCTGGAGAACTATGTAAAGACCATTCAAATCGAGGCCAAAACCATGAAGGAAATGCTGTCTAAGGATTTCCTTCCAGCAGTAGGCAGCTACGGGGCTTCTGTTGCAGACCAGGCCATGGCTATGAAAGCCTTTGCTCCTTCTCTTTCCACAGATTCTGCACAGGCTCTGGTGACTTCTCTGGGCAAGACCTACGAAGAGATTTCCAAAGGTCTTGGAGACCTTGAGCAGGAAATCCAGACAGCAGGCTCCATGGACAACATGCAGGAAGCCGCAGATTACTGCCATAAAACTCTTCTGTCCACCATGGATGAGCTGCGCCGGGCAGCAGACGAAGCAGAAACTAAAATTCCGGAGGAGGAGCTGCCTTATCCTACCTATGACGCACTCCTCTTCTCCGTATAAAGGAGCCTGTCATGGAATTTGATGCACAAGAATCTATCAAGGAGGCCTGTGGCGTCTTCGGACTCTATGATTTTCAGGGAAAGGACGTAGCTCCTTCCATCTATTACGGACTCAGCTCCCTGCAGCACAGGGGGCAGGAGTCCTGCGGCATAGCCGTAAGCGATACCCGGGGCCCTAAGGGAAACATTGATTCTCACAAGGGTATGGGACTGGTGGGAGAAGTGTTCAAGGAAGAAGATTTACACCGTTTAAAAGGCAATCTGGGCATCGGTCATGTGCGTTACTCCACCACAGGAGCCACC
>CABSEJ010000093.1 GCA_902476765.1 uncultured Blautia sp. | reverse complement strand
AAATCCTCATTGATATGCTGAAAATCCTCGGTATCCATATTATTGGCCAGCCTGTTATTGTCATATCCCGGATAAGATACACAGGCCAGAGTTTCTCCTGTATTCACATCCGTAATGACTACGGAACCGGAACAGGGATCCAAAGCCAGCTGAGCCGGAGTTATTTCCAAATTGCTGATTTTATTCAGCATAAAATCATAGGCTCTCATGCTGCCGGAAGCAAGGGCATTGTAAGTTGCCTCGTCAGCCGTCAGAACCCCCTGGTCATACAGCAGCATACAAAGCTGTGTTCCGGAAATCATATCGTCCTGAATCATATACTTATAAATAATTTTAGAAAAACCGTCGTCATCTGCAAGAGAAGCTGTCAGATACTCTGAAAGAGCCTGATAAACTTCTGAGGAATCCAAATATTCTCCCTCAGCAGAAAACTTGGAAATATCTATCCAGTTCTTTCCCGCAGCATAAGTCAGATATTCCTTCATGCTGATAGTCCCCTCGCTCCATGCATTCTGAATGGAATCGGAAGCGTCGATGGCGCCCGAGGAAAGAATTCCTGTGTCAGTTTTCAGGAAGGTATCCACAATATATTTCTGATACTCCTGCATGTTTTCCGGCAGGCTTTCATAAGCCTGAGGATTATCTTTTGTCAGCTCTTCCCGAATCTGGCCAAACACTGTTTCCTGACGCTGCTGAAACAGGCTGTATACATTTTTTTCCAGATTGGTGGCCTCCTCAGATTTAAAATGGTCTATATCCAACACACTATTTTCTATAAGTGCATTGTAGACGTCATAAATGGGGGTTTTAATATCCGCAGTATCCATCCCCTCCACATAATCAAAAGTTTTTTGATTAACAATATTTGATACAAGAATACCGGATATTTTCTGCTCCAGAACCCGGTAGGCTACTTCCTGCAAATCCTTGTCAATAGACAGATATACATCGTTGCCTGCTTCCGGCTCCTTACGGGAAGATTCATCTATATCCAGCACCTTCCCCAGACGGTCCACATGAACCTTTTCTGAACCATCTTTTCCCTGCAGCTGAGTCTCCATCAGCTGTTCTATGCCGGCTTTACCAATAATAGCATCCGTGGGATAGTCATATCCCTCTTCCTCCAGAGCGTCCAGCTCTTCTGCGGAAGCTTTTCCTGTGTAACCGATTAGCGGTGCCAAATACTCGGCTCCGTCATATACTCTTATGGAATCTTCCATAATGTCCACACCCTGGAGCTGGTCCTTTCGTTCCATGACCTCCGCTACCGTTTCCTCGCTGACATTAGTTGCAATGGTTACAGGCATATATTTCTGGAAGCTGTTAGTAGATAAAATATAGCGCATTTTCACAATTTCCAGAGTTTCCTGGGGAGTGAAAGACTGGGGAAGGCCATGGTTGGAAAGTTCTTCCTCTGTATAAGGCTTATCCGTGTTTATCAGGGCAAAACGTTCCTGACCGCACATATAATCCATCATTTCTTCTGCAGTGGCGTTTAACTGCTCTTCCTTCAGGTTTTCGATATTGGCCTGGCCGTACACATCCGCCTTAAAACGGTTTAAAGTGAAGCCGTCAGCACTAAATTCATAGGAACCGTCCTCTCCCAGGACAATATAAAAGGCAATATCCGTAGTTTCGTTATTTTTCTGCAGAATCTGAAGCAATTCATAAGATACATAATTCAGAGTCAGATTCTTTTCCCGGGTGGTATCATAAGTGCCGTTATCCTCCATGATAATGGAATAAGAAAGCTGATTATAGGCAATAAGCTGTCCGTTCCGGTCCCGGATATTTCCTCTGGTTCCCTTGATGGTACGCTCTTTGGTAATCGTCAGATTAAAATTGTCCGCATATTCCTGTCCATGGATTATCTGCAAAGAAAACAAACGCTGTATCAGCACTGCAAATAAAATGCAGAAAAGCAGGATTAGTACGGTAGTCCGTTTGGGGCCTATTTTTTTGAAAAATTTCTTTATCTTCTTAACCAAATAGAATCTCTCTCTTTCATTTCCAGTTCTGTAAGTTTCTTGTTCAGCCAAAACAGCAATTTATAGAGAATTACTGTAATCAATACGGTGTAAATCATCTCCGGAATAATAATTCTTCTCAGGTAGAAAAAAACTTCAATTCTTCCCCGCATCAGAAACTGCACCACATACACTGCGGCACCATACAGAAAATCTCCGGCAGCCACCAGAAAAAGGGGCACCCGGATTTCTTCGTCGTAAAATATTTTGCAGCAGCATCCGGCGGCATATCCGATGCACAGGTAAACCAAGGCATAAAACCCCAGCAGGTTTCCGTAAAACACATCCTTTAATATACCGCAGAAAAAGCCTACCCATATGCCTGTGGTTTTCCCCTGCATAAAGCCAAAGGAAACCGTAGCTATGAGAAGCAGATTAGGCACAATAGAGCCAATGGACAGAGCCTGGAATACTGTAGTCTGCAGAATAAAACAAGCCAAAAGAACCAGGACAATGGCTGCTTTTCTTTTTAGCCTCATTTATGAATCTCCCTTCTGCTGCTTCAGTTCAGTGATAACCAGAACTTCCCGCAGATGTTCAAAATCAACGGCAGGAGTCAAAGTACCTGTTTTCGTCAGATTATTAGGGTCTTCTTCTATCTCGCTGACATAACCGATAAGGATTCCCTTTAAAAATTTATCACTGACATCAGAGGTAATTATCTTCTCACCTTCCTGTATCTTATCCTCGTCGTCTTTTAAATGAATAAACTGGAGTTTTCCCTCGTCTATAAGGCGTAAATCTCCGGATACAATACATCTGTCAGAGGTACTCATGGTCATGGCGCTGACATTGCTGCTGTCATCAATGATAGAACGGACCGTAGCCCAGTCTTTTCCCGTTTCTGTAACGATTCCCACCAGGCCGCTTCCTGCAATAACATTACAGTCCTTTTGGATTCCATCATCGGTTCCCCGGTTAATGGTAAAGGTGGAAAACCAGTTTTCATCGTCCATGGAGATTACCTCTGCGGCTACTTTGTCATATTCGCTGTACTGCTGGTCCAGCTGGTATAACTTCTGCAGGCGGTCCAGCTCGTCTAGATCCTGGGTAAGCAGGCTGTTTTGGGCAGTCAATTCATCTACCTGCTCCTGAAGCTTTTGATTTTCTTCTACCAGTTTCTGCTTGCTCTGCAGACCGGCAGTTGCATTGTCCAGGGCTATTCCTATTTTGTTGATTCCCTTCTGAAAAGGAACAATCACATAGCCGGCAGCGTTTTTTACCGGTCCCGCCGGGAATTTCACTGCAGCCGCCAGCAGCATCAGGCTGACGCAAACCAAAATCATGATAATAAGGACATGTTTGCTTTTTATTACCCAGTTATGTTTTTTCTTCATTCTAAAAACCTCAGCTTTTCTTCCTAGTTATCTTACCCATTTTCTAAGGGTACGGTTTTTGATGATTTCCTCAAGTCCGTATATCGTACACAATTCATAAAAGCCGGACAGACGTACCTTACGCCCGGTCTCCTGACTTAAAAACCAGTCAACATCCGGAATTCTGGTAGTTCCTCCTGTGAGAAAAATTCCCTGGTCCTCAATATTATTCCTCATCTGAGGCGGAATCCTCTCCAGGAAAAACTGGATTTCCTGGCATACAGAGCGGATAGGTTCCACAATAGCCCTATAGACTTCATCGGATGGAATGACACCCTCCCTGGGAAGACCGCTTAAACAGTCCACACCTACTATCTTTCTGGCTTCCATAATATCTTCCTTCAGATACGCAAGAGAGAATTTCAGACGCTCTGCAGTACGGCTGCCAATATAAAGATTGTGGTTTTTGCGGGCCAGATTGATAATGGCCTCATTTAGCTGCCTGCCTCCAAGCTCCAGAATTTTGCTTATCACAACCCGTCCGCCTTCCAGAACAGAAATCTCTGTACTCTGGGCGCCTATATTCACCACCATGGTACCTTTGGTATTTTTGATAGGGATTCCCAGGGCTACAGCATCTGCTATGGCCTTGTCTACCATATAAATCTTGCCTTTTGTACCGGTATTTCCCAAAGTATGATAGGCTCTCTGTTCTATTTCCGACAAATCTGAGGGGACTGCCAGAAACAGACTGCTGCCAAACGCAGCTTTTATCTGGAACTTTTCCAACAGCCGGGCCAGAACCAGCTCCATATAATTTATATCCGCAATCTTTCCCCCGGACATAGGGGAAATCACCGTTACATTAGAAGGGTTTTTTTCAAAAATCTCGTAAGCATCATTTCCCACGGCCAGTATCTGGTTCTGATTGCGGACTGCTATCATGTTTTTTTCCGTTATTATGGTATCCTGTTCCAGGGAATACAGCTTTACATCACTGGTCCCTAAGTCTACCCCAAACGTTTTATGAAACGGCATATTTTCCATGCTCCCCTTTTTCTAAAACTGAAATTTTAAAAAATCCCCTGTTGGCGAAAGCTGAGAAACCTGCAGTCTCCGATGATGATATGGTCCAGCAAGGGTATTCCCAGAATCTCTCCGGCCCTGCGGACACGCTCCGTGAAGTCTAAATCAGACTGGCTGGGAGCCGGGTCGCCACTGGGGTGGTTATGTACCAGCAGGATACCCACCGCATGGTAAGAGGTGGCTGCCAGAAATATCTCCCTTGGGCTGGCCAGGGCTTGATTTACTGTGCCCTTAAAAACCATCTCTTCCCCCAAGAGATGGTTTTTCGTATCTAACATCATGCATAACAGCAGCTCCTGCTCTTCGTGGCGGAGCTGCTCCATATAGTAATCTGCAATGGTCTCCGGCTGGTTAAAAGCCAGTCCCCTTTTGGCTGTAGTTCTGGAAATACGTTTGGATAGCTCTCCGATGCATTTTAACTGCACGGCCTTGACTTTCCCGATTCCCTTTATAGACTGCAGCTCTGTAAGGCTTAGCTGATACAGTCCCAAAAGACCTTCTTTATCTTTAGATAAATCCAGAATCTGCTGGGCCATGTGGACAGAAGGGCTTCCCTTTGTCCCTGTTCTTAAAAGAACGGCCAGCAGCTCTGCGTCTGTCAAAGAGGCGGTTCCAAGGCGCAGACATTTTTCATAAGGCCTGTCCTGTTCCGCCAAATCCTTTATTTTTCTCAGACTTTCCATACTTTGCGAAGTCTCTTCGGCATATAGTTTTCGCAGTCCCATTGTAGCACAGTTTAAAAACGATGTATATGCCTTAGAAAAAATTTATGATTTTTTTCACAATTGCCTCTCCTACTTTCAGCCCGTCCATAGCGGCTGAGGTAATGCCTCCCGCATATCCGGCGCCCTCCCCGCAGGGATAAATGCCTTCAATATTACTGCTTTGAAAATCTTCCCCCCGGTTTATCCGTATGGGAGAGGAGGTACGGCTTTCTATCCCGCTGAGAACCATATCTTCCCGGTTAAATCCGGGAATCACATCTCCGAAAGCTTCAATTCCTTCTGTCAAGGCCTGGCAAAGCTCCTGAGGAAGCAGCTGATGAAGGGCCGCAAAACGCCATTCGCCTTTGATGCAGGGTGTTACCTGCCCCAACTTTTCGGAGACTTTTTGTTTCTTAAAATCTCCGTATAATTCCAGAGGAATTTTTCCCTCTCCCAGGGCATAGGCCTTTTCCTCCAAACGTCGCTGAAATTCCATGCCTCCCAGAATACCGTCCTGTCCCCAGGCTCTGTAATCTTCCGGTGTTACAGTAACAATCAAAGCGCTGTTGGCATTTCGGGAATCCCGGCCCTGGTAACTCATACCGTTCACAGCCAGCTGTCCTTCTTCTGATGAAGCATTTACCACATAGCCTCCCGGGCACATACAGAAGCTGTATACTCCACGGCCGTTGGCCGCTTTATGGGTCAGCTTATAGCTGGCCGCTCCCAGGCCTTCCGCCTCTTTCTTTCCGTATTGCCAGAGATTGATAAGCTCCTGGGGATGTTCCGCACGAAGGCCTACGGCAAAGGATTTTGCCTCCATATCCAAGCCCTTTTCCTTTAACAGAAGAAAAGTATCTCTGGCACTGTGTCCAATAGACAGAACCACCTGCTCTGCCGGAATCCGTTCCTCCCCGTTTACAATAACTGCCCTGACTTTTTTATTCTCTATTTCTATATCTGTAACCTTAGAACGGAAACGTACCTGGCCCCCTTCCCGCTCAATCATATGACGCAGATTTTTTACAAGGTTCACCAGCAGGTCGGTACCCAGGTGGGGCTTCTGCACATATCGGATTTCTTCCGGTGCCCCGGCCCGGACAAAAAGATTCAAGACCTCCTGGTTTCTACCTTTGCTGTCTTTTACCAGGGTGTTTAATTTGCCGTCAGAAAAGGTTCCGGCGCCGCCTTCACCAAACTGTACGTTGCTTTCTTTATCCAGTTTTCCTGTTTTCCAGAAATCTTCCACCCGAAGCAAGCGGCTGTCAGCGTCATCTCCCCGTTCCAGAACAAGAGGGCGCAGTCCTGCTTTGGCCAGATAGTAAGCGCAGAACAAACCTGCCGGACCGCTGCCCACTACAATAGGCCGCTTTCTTTCCGGCACCTGTTCTCCTTGGGATGGCAAAACCTTCAGATAAGTAAATTTTTCTTTTTTAGTTAACATAATATTTTTACTGTTAACTTTTCGTATAACTTTAGATTCTTTTTTTACTGCCGCCTCAACCGTGTATACAAAAAACAAATCCGGCTTTTTTCTGGCATCCAGAGATTGTCTCCGGATTTTCCAGGAAAGAAGCTCAGCCTTTGATATTTTTAAGGTGTGCAGGATTTTTCTTTCCAGCTCTTCCCTGGTATGGGAAACCGGAAGCTTTAACTGTTGTATGGTTATCATAGGCTCTCCTTTTCCTTGAGATTACGTCCGGCCGGATCAGAACTTCCCGGAGGGCTGCAAGCTGCCGATTTTCCCGCCAAGGCGCCGGTAGTCCAGGCCCACTGCAGGTTATAGCCTCCGCAGATGCCGTCCACATCCAATAATTCTCCGGCCAGATAAATACCTGGCATCAGCAGGGATTCCATGGTCTTAGGATGGATTTCCTCCAGCCTGATCCCTCCCTGGCATACCTGAGCCTGTTCAAAAGACTTAGGTCCTGTGATTTCCACGGAAAACTCTTTTATGGTCAAAGCCAGCTCTTCAAGGCTCTGGTTCTTCTTAGTCAGCACTTGGATAAGTCTGGAAGGCAGCAGTCCCACCAACAGTTCTTTTTGGCTTTTATAGGGACACTGTTCTTTTCTTCTTCTCAGAAATGCCTCCAGCCCTTCCCTATCAAAATCCGGCATAAAATCTAAAAGTACAGTTACCGGAATCCCTTCCTCTATAAGTCTTACCGCCGGACCGCTGATTTGAAATACAGGAATTCCGGAAATACCGTATTCTGTTAGCTGAAGCTCTCCTTCCTCCGTATAAAAAATTTCTCCATCTGCCTGAAGGGAAATCCTTCCCTCCACTCGCACTCCCGCCCACTTTGAAAAATAGTTTCCCTTTCCTTTTAAGGGAACAAGGGCCGGAAGAGGTTTCCGCAATGTGTGCCCCAGACTGCATGCCAGTTCATAACCGCTTCCGTCAGCGCCCTGAATGGAAGAAGCCCGGGAGCCACAGGCCAGAATCACAGCCTGAGCCGGATAGCTCCAGGTAGAGGTGTGGACCAAAAATTCCCCAGAGTTTGTTTTTTCAATGGATTTCACATGCTCACGGCATTTTATTTTCACTTTCCGGTACCTGGCCTCTGCCTCTAAAAGCTCCAGTACACTGGAGGCCTGCATACTGGCAGGATAAAGCCCTCCCTTTTTATTTTTGGTATACACGCCGATTTTCGAAAAAAAACGCAGGGTATCGGAAAGGGAAAATTCCCGGAGGATTTCCCAGGCCCTGTCCCGGGAAGCACTGCGATAGCAGGAAGGCTCCTGCTTTACATTTGTCAGGTTGCATTTTCCGTTTCCTGTAGCCAGCAGCTTCCGTCCCGGCTTTTCGTTATGTTCTAAAAGGGTTACCTGAGCCCCGGCCCTGGCAGCCATAATCGCTGCCGTCAGCCCGGAAGCTCCGCCTCCCACAATACAAAGGCTCCGTTTTTCCATATTATCTCCTATTCCTGCGGTAATACTGCCAGCTTCTTATCCACCAGCTTTTGGAGGGACATCAGAATACCCAGCTTTGCATGATACCAGGTAAGGCCGCCCTGAAAATATACGGTGTAAGGAGGCTTAATGGGACCGTCTGCAGATAACTCAATAGAAGAGCCCTGAACAAAAGCTCCTGCCGCCATAATCACATCACTGTCATAGCCTGGCATGGCCCAGGGTTCCGGCTCCACATAACTGTCCACAGGAGCCGCCGCCTGGATTCCTTTACAAAATTCAATAACACCTTCCGGAGTGCCGAAGGTGACAGCCTGTATAATATCGTGCCGCTGCTCTGAACCGTTGGGAGTCACCAAAAAGCCCAGCTTCTCGTAGATATTAGCTGCAAAAATCGCTCCCTTTAAGGCTCCTGCTGTCACTGTAGGAGCCAGGAAAAAACCCTGGTAAAAGGCAGAATTTACGCCTAAGGTGGCGCCCACCTCCCTGCCCAGCCCGGGACAGGTCAGACGGTAAGCCGCATTTTCCACATATTCCTCCTTACCGGCAATATAGCCGCCGATAGGTGCCAGGCCTCCTCCCGGATTTTTAATCAGGGAACCTACCACCAAATCTGCTCCCACATCTGTAGGCTCGATTTTTTCTACAAACTCTCCATAGCAGTTATCTACCATGCAGATAACATCCGGCTTAATATTTTTGATAAAAGCTATCAGCTCCCCTATTTGTTCCACAGAAAAAGTGGGACGGGTCAGATACCCTTTGGAACGCTGAATCTCTACCAGTCTGGTCTTTTCATTGACAGCCTTTCGGATATTCTCGTAATCGAAGCTGCCGTCCGGCAGCAGCTCTACCTGACGGTAGCTTACGCCGTATTCTGCCAGAGAACCTCTGGAAGGACGTATACCGATAACCTCCTCCAAAGTATCATAAGGTTTTCCCACAGGGGAAAGCAGCTCGTCACCCGGCCGCAGATTACCGAAAAGGGCCACGGCCAGGGCATGGGTACCGCAGGCCAGCAAAGGCCTTACCAGAGCTGCCTCTGTGTGAAAAGCATCTGCATACACGGCTTCCAGAGTATCCCTGCCTAAATCATTATACCCATATCCGGTAGTAGAATACAGGCAGGCCTCGCTGACCTTGTTTTTCTGCATAGCATGCAGCACCTTCAACTGATTATACTCTGCATTTTCATCTATGGCTTCAAACCGTTTTTTTAAACTTTTCTCAATTTTATTTCCAAAGGCCAGAACCTGAGGACTGATACCCAGCTCCTGATACATCTTGTCCATCTGCTCCATTATAGAATTCCTCTTTTCCTGCAATTTTCTAATATATATGTCAGAATTTTTTCATTGTCATAGTCAAAGTCATATTTGTTTACCCAGATAACCTCCGGCTCCCGCTTAAACCAGGTAAGCTGCCGTTTGGCAAAATGCCGGGTGTCTCTTTTCAAAACATATACTGCTTCTTCCAGAGAACATTCTCCCTGAAGATAGGCCAGTATTTCTTTATACCCAAGTCCCTGCATAGAGACCATATCCCTGGTACAGCCTGCAGCCGCCAGATTCTGAACTTCCTTCACCAGTCCTTCCTCCAGCATTTCATCTACTCTCAGGTCAATACGGGAATACAACTGTTCCCGGTAATCGTTCAGTACAAAATAGGCAAACTGATAGGGGGATTCCCGCTGGGCCTCCCGCTGGTTATGAAGAGAAATTTTTTCTCCCGTAAGCTCATAATATTCCAGCGCACGAATAACTCTTTTTATATTATTGGGATGTATTTTTTCGGCAGACTCCGGATCCTTCTGGGAAAGAAGGCCATGAAGATAGGCGCTGCCTTTTTCCCGTCCCAGTTCCTCCAGCCTTTGACGGCAGGAAGATTTCTCAGAATCCTGGGAAAAGTCCACATCTTTCAGCACTGCCTGGATGTAAAAGCCGGTTCCTCCGGTGAGGATAGGAATATGGCCTCTTTGGTAGATTCCTTTCATGGCATCCTTGGCCATTTTCTGGAAACCCGCTACATGAAACTCCTGGCAGGGTTCTAAAACATCAATGAGATGGTGGGGAACCCCCTCCATCTCCTGCTGCTTGATTTTGGCGGAGCCAATGTCCATATGCCGGTATACCTGCATAGAATCCGCAGAGACTATCTCTCCGGAGACTCTTTTCGCCAGTTCAATAGAAAGCTTGGTTTTTCCCACAGCCGTAGGGCCTGTGAGTATAATTAAAGGTTTTTTCAAAGTATCACCTACACTATTCTTTTAAATTTCCTTTCCAGCTCATACTTTGTCATGGAAATAATGGTGGGCCTTCCGTGAGGACAGTTATAAGGATTCTTAAGCCCCAAAAGCTGGTCGATCAGCTTATCTGCCTCTTCAAAGGACAGGGTATTGTTGCCCTTTACCGCCGCCTTACAGGCCGCCGTGGCAATTCGTGCGGTAATCAGTTCCAGAGGCTGTCTGGAATTCTCGTTATCCAGACTGTCCAGAATTTCCACAAAAAGCTCCTGTACGGAGATTCCGTAAATATTGGCCGGAACTGCATGTATGCTGTATTCCCTTCCGCCAAAAGGGGAAATCTCAAAGCCAAATCTTTGGAAAATCTCCATATGGCTTTTCAATAATTCGTCTTCCTGAAGATTTAAAGAAATCACCTGGGGAGGGGAAATCATCTGAGAGAGAATCTTCCGGTTTTCAAACTCCTCCATAAATCTTTCATAAAGTACCTTTTCATGGGCCGCATGCTGGTCTATGATATAAAATTTATTGTCATATTCAACCAGCCAGTAAGTATCAAAGAGCTGGCCGATAACCCGGTGCCTGAGCCTTGCCTTTTTAGACAGCAATCTGTCATCAAAAAGCTCCATCTGCTCCGTCTTTGCCTTTTGGCCAAAAGCTTCCTGCTGTGGGCCGGGCTCCGGTTTCTGGTCCGGTTTCTGGCTATGTACCTGGGCCAGACGGACGCCTACAGACTCTTCAGGAGTTTTCTGCCTGACTGCTGCAGTTCCTTCCTTTTGCCTAAGCTCCTGGGACTTTTGTTCAATCAAATAAGAAGCTGAGGACT
Organism: uncultured Blautia sp.; assembly: GCA_902476765.1. GTDB lineage: Bacteria > Bacillota > Clostridia > Lachnospirales > Lachnospiraceae > Blautia. The sequence goes on along the minus strand of CABSEJ010000093.1, from coordinate 1,934 downwards.
CCTGAATAGCAGCGGCAGGCTGAACCGGGCCTTTATACTGTTCTCTGTATTTTGTCTCATAAGGCTCCGGCAGAGAAAGCTTCTCTCTGCTTTTTTCACGTTCCTCTTTTTTTTCTTCCAGCCCTACCTGGGGAATCATTTCCCGGCCGGATAAAGCCTGGTGAATTAAGTCAAAAGTAGCATTATATACGGCCCCCTGGTTCTGAAACCTGACTTCCATCTTAGTAGGATGGACATTCACATCGATTTCATCCCCTGTAATGGTATACTGAAGACACACAAAAGGATATTTGTGCTGCATCATATAAGGCTTATATGCCTCCTCGATAGCTTTCATCAGGATTTTGCTCTTCACATATCTGCCATTGATATAATAGTTCTCAAAATTCCGGTTTCCTCTGGAAATAACCGGTTTTCCGATAAAACCTTCAATGGAAATCCCGGGGCGCTCCAGCTTAACCTCAATCAATTCCCGGGTAATATCCCGGCCATAAATCCCATAAATAACATCCTTTAAATTAGAATTTCCTGATGTATGAAGCTTTGTCTGTCCGTTTACCATATATTTAAAAGAAATATCCTGGTGAGACAGAGCCAGCTGTTCCATATAACCGCTGACATAGCCGGATTCTGTCATGGAGGTCTTTAAAAATTTAGCTCTGGCCGGTGTATTGTAAAACAAATTCCGCACCAGCATAGTGGTGCCGCTTGGAGCCCCTATTTCCTCGGAAAGCTTTTCCCTGCCTCCTTCGATAATATAGCGAAGGCCCATCATATCCTGAGGGATTTTGGTAATGACTTCCATCTGTGACACAGCGGAAATACTGGAAAGAGCCTCTCCACGAAAGCCCAGGGAGGAAATTTGGAGTAAGTCCTCTACTTTCTGAATTTTACTGGTGGCATGTCTTAAAAAAGCCAGGGGAACCTGTTCCTTGGGTATCCCCTCCCCGTTATCTGTTACCCGGATAAGAGAGACTCCCCCCTCTTTAATCTCTACGGTAACTGCGGTAGCCCCTGCATCTATGGCATTTTCCACCAATTCCTTAACCACAGAAGCCGGGCGCTCCACTACCTCTCCTGCGGCAATCTTATCAATTGTATTCTGGTCTAAAACTGCAATTTCTCTCAATTTTTATCACCATCTGTTTTTCAGCTTATTCTGAAGCCGGTACAAAATATTCAAAGCGTCTACCGGGCGAAGTTCGTCTATCTGGATAGATTTCAATTCCTCCAGCACATCATCGTCCTTCACTGTATCAAAAAGGGAAATTTGTTCCATATCCACCTGGTCATAATGAGGAGCTGGCTTTGCTTTGGCCTTCCTGCCCTCAGCGGCAATATCCTTTACCGTGGCGGTAATGTCTGCATCACTGAGCTCCTCCACCAGCTCCTTGGCTCTTTCGATTACCGAATCCGGAACTCCGGCCAGCTTAGCCACTTGGATACCATAGCTTTTGTCTGCCCCTCCTTTTACGATTTTCCGCAGGAATACAATGTCATCTCCCCGTTCCTTTACGGCAATACAGTAATTATTCACTCCCGGCAGTTTTCCTTCCAGTTCTGTCAGTTCATGGTAATGGGTGGCAAAAAGGGTTTTCGCTCCTAAAAGACGGGTGTTGCTGATATGCTCAATCACAGCCCAGGCAATGGAAAGACCGTCAAAGGTACTGGTTCCCCTTCCGATTTCATCTAATATCAGCAGGCTTTTAGAAGTAGCATTTCGCAAAATATTAGCAACCTCTGTCATCTCTACCATAAAGGTACTCTGGCCGCTGGCCAAATCATCGGAAGCTCCCACACGGGTGAAAATCCGGTCTGCAATGCCTATGTTGGCCTTTTCCGCCGGTACAAAGGAACCTATCTGAGCCATTAACACAATCAACGCACTTTGGCGCATATAAGTAGATTTTCCTGCCATATTAGGCCCTGTAATA
>CABSEJ010000092.1 GCA_902476765.1 uncultured Blautia sp. | reverse complement strand
GAAGTAGAAATCTACTACCGCTTCATCGGCAAAATCGACTGACCTTTCTTTTTTATCCAACAATATCTTTAATTAAGGGAAACGGGTAAATGAATACCTGATTATTCTATTATAAGTTGCGGCGGAATGGATTAAGGAATATGAATTAGAAAAAGAAAATTTTGATATTATAAAGTTGTACAAAGAGCTGTCTAACTCTTTATACGTGGGGAATAACTGAACGAGGAATAAAATGGAAGTTTTAGAATTAAGAAAAGAAGATTATGTCGGTAAAAGATTTGAAACAAAGTATGAAACTAAAGGTTATCTGAGTATTGAAAAAGATGCCGGAGGTTTCTCTATTACTTACGAAACTTTTGACGAAGTAAAAGAAAAGTCTTTTGCCGACTGCTATTTCAATGAGTGGTTAGAAGAACCCGTGGCCTATGGTGCATTTGAAAACGGAAAACTATTAGGCTTTATTGAAGGAAGTATTGAAAAATGGAATAACCGTTTTCGTTAAGCAATATAAACATTTTTGATGATTGCCATAGAAAACGTGGTATTGGAACCAGATTGATGAATACCATACTTGAGGCTGCAAAAGAAACGGGTGCCAGAATGATTATTTTGGAAACACAAACTTGTAACGAAAAAGCAATTAAATTTTATAGGAAACATGGGTTTGACATTATTGGCTTTGATTTATATGCCTACTCTAACACAGATATAGAAAGACATGAGATAAGAATCGAAATGGGTAAAATGATAAAAGAATAAGCGGTATATAAAACTGGAATTTGAAAGGCGAGATAAGTGATATGAAAGTAGACTATAGAGAAATCGCATATTCTGAACTTCATACAGAACTTTTTTTAGCATTTATACGCAGGCAGATTGTTACAGACTGCTGGCGCAAAGAAAACGGTAAGTGGGTGATAAAAAACGAGCCGTTTACGGATGACTGGAATAAGGAGGACTTTGTTTTTCTTGTAGAATGTCTGAAGAACACAGTTAAGACAGGGGGATTGCTGTATGGTGCATTTGTGGGCGGCAAACTCAAAGGATTTGTTTCAGTTGAAAGTATGCTGTTTGGTAGCCAAAAGCAGTATGTGGATTTGACTAGTATTCATGTTTCACAAGATGTCAGAGGACTTGGAATTGGCAGAAATCTGTTTGAAGCGGCAAAGGAATATGCGAGAAAGAGAGGTGCGAAAAAATTATATATATCGGCACATTCAGCGGTTGAAACACAGGCATTTTATAAAGCTATGGGATGTATTGAAGCATTGGAATATGACAAACACCATGTTGAAAGAGAGCCATATGACTGTCAGCTAGAATATATTTTGGATGAAAAGTCCGATTGAAGCTCAGAGAGACTTGAAGCTATCAAACTGATTGGTAAACATATTCCATATAAAAATTGCAAGTGTTACAATAGGAATTTAAAAAAGAAGGAGGATGATATTTATGAAAGATGTATTTCTTATATACAACACCAGTTGTTTTTATGAAATTGTAATATTGAACTATTTTATGAGCTTAACAAAGTGTGACATGCTTTTTTGCTCTTTAGATGGGAAACCCATCAAAGTAACGGAAGGTTTTTCTGTTAATGCAGATATAGCTTTGCAGGACTTGGACAAGAATCAAATCAGAAGTTTTATTATTCCGGGAGGAGATATTTCTGAAATAAATAAGGATTTTGTTATGGAATATTTGCAGGCTTTGAAAGAAAAGAACGTTTTAATCGGCGGAATCTGTGCTGGGGTTGATGCTTTGGAGGTGTTTGGCCTTTTGCAAGATGTCAGGTCTACACATTCTGTGGATGAAGATTTGGTGAGCGATAAAAATATCATTACCGCAAGAGCTAATGCGTATGTGGATTTTGCAGTGGAAATAGCCAAAAAACTGAATCTATTTACAAGTGAAGAGGATATGCAGGAAACTATTGACTTCTGGAAATATCATAAAAGGGTGCAATAGACATTAACTGCGGAATTTGAAAAAATTGTAGTTTTTTCAAAAATTATCTTGTGCTTTTCTTAAATTTCCTGCACATACTAACTTCGGAACACTATGTTTCAGAAGGGAGTGTTGAAGTTGGAAATAAAAAAAGAAGAACTGGCTATTGCCTTTGTTCCATGTCAAAGCTGGGGAGAGCTTTATGATAAGGACCAGGCGCTAAAAGCAGGGACAATTTTCAAAGAACTGGATAAGCCTTTTTATGCAGCAGAACAGATTCCTGCTGTACCGGAATCCCTGGCAGAAGAAGCAAGTAAGAGTCCTCAGCAGAAGGAAAGAGAATCCCTTATGCTGGAATTACAAAAGGTAAGTTTTGTTTTGGATGATTTGCGTCTTTATTTGGATACTCATCCGGAGGAGCCGGAGGGATTGGCAGTTTTTAAAAAAGCTCTTGAAAAAAGAAAGGAGCTGAAAAGAAATTTTGCCATGAAATTCTATCCATTGACACCAGATTGTATGTCAGATAGCTCCCAACAGCCTTTGACCACTGATTTTTGCTGGCAGAAAGGGCCTGCGCCGTGGGAAGGAGGATGTATCTAAATGTGGATTTATGAGAAAAGGCTACAGTATCCTGTGAAAATCACGAAAACCTGTCCAAAGACAGCCCAGCTTATTATCAGTCAGTACGGCGGGCCGGATGGAGAACTGTCAGCTTCTATGCGTTATCTTTCTCAGCGTTATACTATGCCGGTAAAGGCTGTAGGGGGACTCCTTACAGACATTGGCCTATTTTTGGGAAAAAGGTAGCTTTCATTGATAAAAGCAATTTATCCATAAAGTCCCATTAGTTTTGGCTCTGCATCATAGTAGGTTCTATATAATGAATCCATTTCTATATCGGGAAACATATCTTCAACTTTTTTAGTCGTTAATATATCTTCACCATGTAGATGTATTTTTGCAATAATGCGGTAGCCATAAGCATTCCTTCCAAAAGCAGAAGCACCTATCAATAAGCCACATTTTTGATTTTCTATTCTAGGTGGAAGGTGAGAAATTCCGTTATTTGTTGCATTTTTAAATATATGTGTTGAACCGTCTAATGTACATGTATCTCTTCCTTCTGCGATTATATAAATCACATTACTTTGATTAGGATTGCATAATTCATATTTTTTTGTTTCTTGATTTAAAAACGATTGTGTAAAAAATAGAGCAACATCTAAATCATCTGTTATATCCAACATTGAGGTATAACCACCATATTGTTGTGTTGCTAATACCTCAGCGAATTCTTCTAAGTCGTGCTGAAAATATACATATTCTTCTATGTCAAATGGATACTCATTTACAAATTCTGCCATTTTTTGAGGTTCTAAATTTTTTACTATTTTCCAATAATTTTTTCCGTTTATCGAAAATTCTTCTTTATACTCTTCTGATTGGGTCAAAGTCCATATTTTGAACGCTTCTATCCAATACATCATATTAAGTTTAATCTCACTAAAATTTTCTTCTGTAATACATCTTCCTAAAGATGGTATAAGAGATGGCATTTTTTCATACTCTTTCGGAAAACCTAATTTATTTAATGTATTAAAGGAACGATTTTCATAATACTCTTGTCGTTGTCCTCTAAACCATAATTTTCGAAAAAATTTTGAAGAAGATAGAATATCTGTAATGTCTGTAACAATCTCCTTTAATTCATTCAAAGAGTTTGCAGTATATTCTAATATTGGTACCGAAAAAATATCTTTGATTTTGTGTCCCATATAATCAAGCGTTGTTGTCACATTCACATTCCCTGCATATACCAACAGCTGTTTTCTTATATTAGGTTCAGAAATATAATGCCTGAAATAAGCGGCGTCAAATATATCATATTGTCTGGAGCTACATGCACCCATTGCAATACTATAAGTACCATCCTGAACATAGTAAATCAATTCAGAATTTGTGTCTAAAAAGTAATTTTTTCCTTGCGCATCTGTATGTAGATATAAAATTCCATCATTCATCATAGAATTATCAACATTTTGAATTTTACAAGATTCAGAAAACTTTCTATACATTTGAGGGCAAAACCTACTTATATCTCTAAAATATACGGGCATGTATTGCATATATAATTTTTCTATTTCCATCATTAATCCAGCTTCCAGATTTATTTCTTCTGCAAGTTTTTTTGTTATAACCATTTTTATAATTCCTCCTTTATAATTTCTATCTTGTTCTGTCATTTATGAAATCGCACTTCTAGCCCTAATCCCAATCATTTGACCGACAGTCCCAATTATAATCCCAACTTTCGTCATTAACCAAATTTTCAAACACAGGCTCAAGGAATTTTTGTATCTCATCAATCACAACAGAAAACTCGAGCGTATCATCCTTGATATTTCTCAAAAAGTATTTCCACCGCTTTTGCATATCCTCATCTTCGGCAAGTGCCACAACCCGCTTGAAACTATCTCTGTCATAAGGCGTTCCACGTCGCTCTAATGTTCTCATGATTGCCATCTGCAATTTTGAGCCATCGAAGTCGAAAGTTCTTGCAAGATAGTAAATATCGTAAAAGTCCTTCATCCGTCCTGTCAACTCAAAGCGTTGCAAAATAGCGTCAAACTTTTCGGCAATCGTACTTTCGAGAGAGTAGGTCATAATGATAGGAGCTTCGAAGTCTGGAAGCTGTGTATTGATTTTGCGTTCTTCGGCTCGTGGAATGATAACATCCCCAACGCCAATATCCACATTAAACGGCACACGGATATTTTTTATCTGAGCGATAATCTGTGTACTAATACCGTGATACTTTCTCTGCGGCGAGATTTCCTCAAATCCTTTCGCTTTCATAGAAATATAATCATTGCCTGTAGGCGTGTTAAGAATACGAGTGATAAGAAGTTTCACATCATCTATCGAATTGGATGCTGCTCGCAGGAGAAAATCCACATCAATCGTGGCACGGCTTTCAAAATTGGTGAGCGTGTAAATGAATAGTCCGCCTTTAAGAATCAGATTATCCTTGCAGCCAGCCTTTGAAAGCTTCCGTAGGAATTCCTCCTGCACAAAGAGCTGTAAGCATTGCTGATAGCTGATACCAGATGCCTTTGCTTTATTCTTAAGCTTCGCAAGAACAGAAGCTGCTATATCCGCCATTACAACCACACTCCAATCATTTCTTTCACTCGTTTTTGTATACGCAATACTTTTGCGTATTTCATAAGGTTCGGTATATTCTTTTTTGGGTCTTTTACATACCCTTGTATTGCCTTGTTGAAAATTTCCTTATCCATCTTGTTCATATTCCGCAGTACATCACAGATGGTACGGTCACGGTCATAGATACGAACATCGACAAAATCAATTTTACCTGTTGTCTCTCCAAGGGTGACTAAAGCAGGCTCGACACGATATGCTTTTATAAACGGATAATCAATATTGGTACGGTTTCTTGAAGTATTTTTATCAATTGTAATATTCCATTCGGCAGGGTTGCGGTCACTGTAACCATAGTAAAACAGTGCCGTTTCCATACAAAGGACGGCATCGGGAAAAAGACGGTTGATTAAGGTTACTTCTGAATTGCCGTAACCTTCTACCCAATGATAGTAGCCCCATTTTACTTTTTCTATCACACCTGCTTCAAGCATTCTTTGTATATCTCTATAAAACAGCTTTTCGGTGTTAAGCTGTGCAGTTGTCATGATATAATTGTAATGTGAAAAAATCTTACGCAAAAAACGAATGTCTTTGTCATCAAACATAATCCCACTCCTGTACTAAACTAAACATAAATTATTCAACGATGGTGTACTTTACTACATTATGCACGATTATCAACGGAAAATCAACCGTAGTAAATCCAACAATTTTAAATGTTTTGATTATGTGGTTTACTACAGGATTTTAGCCTGCTTGTCCGAGTAAATAAACAGGCTATCTTAAATTTGAAGCTCAGAATAACAATCTAAAGATGCTGTGATATAAAGATTTATTGTCCTTAAAGGTGCCCAAACCACAATGTTATAAGGATTTTCTGAATTTCGGGAGAGAGCTTGTCTATCCCATTTTTTAACCCCTTTTATAACTTCCTATACTATATATTAGCACACCGTAGTGGTCGGGCTTGTTTGCATATTCCTCATTTGACAAAGGGATGCTGTGAAAGCCAGACTTCTATGGTAATAAAAATGGAGATAGGCAGTCCTGAACAGGGGAAAGTGAAACTTTTTGTTCCCAAAAGATGGTGCATAACAACTATCTTTTCTTAGGTTCCATGCTATAATAGAACTATGTCAGCCAAGGAGAACTAAGGTACATAAGGAGGATTTATAGGGTGTTAGAGGTGGATTTTTACGATGAGGCAGATGATAAGCTTTTGAAATTTGCTGTTATTCTTGCTAAAACACAGGAAAAATGGATTTTCTGCAAGCATAAAGAAAGAGATACCTATGAAGTGCCGGGCGGGCACAGAGAAAAAGGGGAAGATATTCTGGAAACAGCCAGGCGGGAGCTGAGAGAAGAAACCGGTGCGGCAGATTTTACCATAAAGCCTATTTGTGCATATTCCGTTAGAAGAAAAAACAGTGTAACGGAAAGAGTAGATGAAGAAACTTTTGGAATGCTTTTTCTTGCGGATATTTTTTCTTTTCATGAACTAGACAAGACTAGCGAGATGGAAACAATTTTAATTACAGATAGATTAGTAGACAATTGGACCTATCCCCTGATTCAGCCTAAATTATTGGAAGAGGCAAAGAGAAGAGGATATTTATAATTCGTAAATATAAGGAAAGTTAGTTTTGAGGTGACAAAAATGGATAGCAAAAAAGTAAAAGAGATACTGTTTTCCCTGGGAGCGGATTTGTGTGGAATTGCAGATATAAGTCGGTTTTCAGCAGCTCCCGCTGGTTATCATCCTTTGGATATTATGCCTACTTGTAAGTCTGTAATATCCTTTGGCTGCCGTTTTCCTGTAGGAACATTGATTTGTAAAACGCCTATACCTTATACCAGAGTGCGTAATTCTATCACACCCAAGATGGATGCAATAGCGCTGGATTTTTGTATAGAAATGGAGAAATATTCCGTTGTCAGCGTACCCATTCCAACGAATGAGAGTCAGTGGGATGAAAATACTGGCCGATACCGTTCTATTCTTTCTATCAAACATGCGGCACAGGCAGCCGGATTAGGCACTATTGGGCGACATTCTCTGCTGATTACACCGGAATTCGGCAGTATGATTTGGTTGGGCGCAGTTTTGTGCGAAGAAGAACTGGAACCGGATAAACTGGGGAGAAGGATTTGCGATGACTGCAAGTTGTGCGTGAATGTCTGCCCGGTAAAGGCATTAGAAAAAACAGAAATGGCACAGCAAAAATGCTGGGATTATGCCTTTGGAAATGATGAAGAAAAGCAGATATGGCGAATTTCATGCCATAAATGCAGAGATGTCTGTCCTCATAATCTGGGAACGGAAAATGATTTTATAAAAGAAAATCAAGTAATGGATAATAAGTTGAACAAGTTATAAATTGTAAAATATAACGAAATATAAACGGATTTGCTTGCAGTTCTTTCCGGCAGGGTATATAATATTGCGGATTCTATTATCCCTGTAGATTCTGTTTTATGAAGTCAGGTATAGGGTCTGTGAGTTACAGACAGAACCGGCAGACTCTACAGGCAGGTATCATGTAGAAAAAAGGAAGGTTTCCCATGAGAAAACTAGCTTTGAATGATGAAATATTATTAAAAATTGAAAAACCGGCCAGGTACATTGGAAATGAAGTAAACTCTGTGATGAAGGACAAGAACCAGGTGGATGTTCGCTTTGCCATGTGCTTCCCGGATGTATATGAAATCGGTATGTCCCATTTGGGAATTCAGATTCTCTATGATATGTTTAACCAAAGAGAAGATGTATGGTGCGAGAGAGTGTATTCTCCCTGGCCTGACCTGGATAAGGTGATGCGGGAACATAGGATTCCGCTGTTTGCCCTGGAGTCCCAGGAGCCTGTTAAGAACTTTGATTTTCTGGGTATTACTCTGCAGTATGAGATGTGTTATACCAATGTGCTGCAGGTCCTGGATTTAAGCCAGATTCCTCTTCGCTCCCAGGATAGAACTTTGGAACACCCCTTTGTTATGGGAGGCGGCCCCTGTGCCTATAATCCGGAACCTTTGGCTCCTTTTTTTGATTTGTTTTATATTGGAGAGGGAGAAACTGTGTTCTATCAGGTTCTGGATGTCTATAAAGAATGGAAGAAAGAGGGCAAAAGCAGAACGGAGTTTTTAGAGATGGCGGCCAGAATTCCGGGTATTTATATCCCATCTTTCTATGATACCCAGTATAAGGAGGATGGCACCATAGCTTCTTTCTTGCCCAATAATCCCAATGCAAAGGAAAAAATAGAAAAGCAGGTAGTTATGGACATCACTGATACCTATTATCCCAGAAAGCCTGTGGTGCCTTTTATCAAAGCTACCCAGGATAGGATTACTCTGGAAATACAGAGAGGATGTATCCGGGGCTGCCGTTTTTGCCAGGCGGGAATGCTGTATCGGCCTACCAGAGAGAAAGAGGTAGATTATCTGAAAGATGTGGCAAAAGATATGCTGGAAAGTACGGGACATGAGGAGATTTCTTTAAGTTCCTTAAGCTCCAGCGACTATTCAAAGCTGCCGGAGCTGCTGGATTATCTTTTAGAGGAGTGTTCAGAAAGACGAGTAAATATTTCTCTTCCCTCCCTGCGTATTGATGCTTTCTCCCTGGACGTAATGAGTAAGGTACAGGATATTAAGAAAAGCAGCCTTACCTTTGCTCCTGAGGCCGGTTCTCAGCGTCTCAGGGATGTTATAAACAAAGGGCTGACGGAAGAGGTAATTCTGGAGGGAGCGTCCCAGGCCTTTGAAGGAGGCTGGAGCAGAGTGAAATTATATTTCATGCTGGGACTTCCTACAGAGACAGAGGAAGATATGAAGGGAATCGCTCATCTTGCCGAGACCATTGCAAAGAAATATTATGAAATTCCAAAAGAGCAGAGACATGGAAGATGTCAGATAGTGGTAAGCACATCTTTCTTTGTGCCAAAGCCTTTTACGCCATTCCAGTGGGCCGGTATGTTCCGAAAAGAGGACTACCTGGAAAAAGCCCGGGTTGTGAAAGAAGAAATCAAGGCCCAGCTGAACCAGAAGAGTATTAAATATAACTATCATGAGGCAGACGTGACAGTGCTGGAAGGTATTCTGGCAAGAGGAGACAGAAGAGTGGCAGATGTTTTGGAGTCCGCCTATAAAAAGGGTGCTGTTTTTGACGCATGGTCCGAGTATTTTCGTTATGATTTGTGGATGGAAGCATTTGGAGAAAAGGGCGTTAACCCGGAATTCTATACGCTGAGAGAGCGTTCTTTGGATGAAATTTTCCCATGGGATTTCATTTCCATCGGCGTCAGCAAAAGCTTTTTGAAGAAAGAATGGGAGCAGGCCATGAGAGAAGAAGTTACCCCTAACTGCCGTATGAAATGTTCCGGCTGCGGGGCAGGTGTTTATAAAGGAGGTGTCTGCGTTGAAGGTAAGAATTAAATTTGCAAAAGAAGGGGCTATGAAGTTTATCGGCCATCTGGATATTATGCGGTATTTCCAAAAAGCAGTGAAACGAGCCGGCCTTGACGCAGCTTATTCCGAGGGATTCAGTCCCCATATGATTATGTCCTTTGCCGCTCCCCTGGGAGTGGGGATTACCAGCAGAGGAGAGTACTTTGATTTAGAACTGAAGACTCCTGTACCCTCCAAGGAAGCCGTAACACGGTTAAACCAGGTTATGGTAGAGGGTATGGAGGTTTTAAGCGTCCGTCAGGTGCCGGAGGGAAAATCTGGAAAGGCTATGTCTCTGGTGGCAGCGGCAGATTACCTGGTTTCCTTCAGGGAAGGAATGGAGCCTGGAGAAAACTGGAAGGAAAAGCTGGAAGAATTCGAAAAAAGAGATGAAATACTGGTTTTAAAGAAGACCAAAAAGAATGAAAAGGAAGTAGACATCCGTCCCTTCATCTATGAAACGAAAATGGAGGGGCAGCAGATATTTCTGAAAGTAGCGGCAGGGAGTTTGAAAAATACAAAGCCGGAGCTGGTGATGGAAGCTTTTTATCAGTTTTGTGAAAAAGAGATGCCGCCCTTTGCCCTGTGTATTCACAGACAGGAGGTCTATGGGAACATAGGAACGGAGGAGGAGCCTAAACTGGTTTCTTTGGAGAATTTAGGTGAAGAAATTGAGTAGGCTGATTTTAACCTATATGGAATATGAGGGAAAAGAAGTTCTGGCCGCAGCTACCCAGGAACAGGGGAGTATACGCCGGTTAAGCCTCAGTAAAAAAGGACAGGACAGTATTCTGGGAAATATTTATATAGGGAAAGTGAAAAATATTGTAAAGAATATCCGTGCAGCTTTTATTGAAATTGAGAATAAAATCATGTGCTATTATTCTTTGGATGAAAAATGCCCTCCCTTTCTCACGAACAGGAGAACAGGGGGAGAGTTGAAAATCGGGGATGAGCTCCTGGTACAGGTAAGCAAGGAAGCGATGAAAAGTAAACTTCCCTGTGTCACCGGAAACCTGAACTTTACCGGGCGCTATCTGGTACTTACTTCCGGACGGAGAGAGCTGGGTTTTTCTGCAAAGCTGAAAAAGGAGGAACAGAAAAGGCTGAGAAAGCTTTTAGAAGGTCAGTCTCCCAAAGATGCCGGGCTGATTGTGCGGACTAACGCCGCAGAGGCTTCCCCAGAGGAGATTTTGAAGGAACTAAAGGAGCTTGCAGGGCGCTATGAGCTGTTGAAGAAAAAAGCGGTTTCCAGGGTTTGTTTTTCTCTTTTGGAGCAGAGTATGCCACGATATTTAAAAGCTTTTCAGGATGCTTATATCCAGGATTTAGAAGAAATTGTTACAGACGATGAAGAAATATACGGACAGCTTATGGAATATACAGAACAGTATTTGGAAAATACCATACAGGTGCGTTTGTACAGAGATAAATTGCTTCCGCTGTACAAGCTTTACAGTCTCGAAAGTGTTTTGGAGGGCGCCTTGAATAAAAAGGTATGGCTGAAATCAGGGGGCTTTCTGGTGATAGAACAGACAGAGGCCTTTGTGTCTATTGATGTGAACACAGGAAAATTTTCTCAGAAAAAAGAAGTGGAAGAAACCTTCCGAAAAATCAATCTGGAGGCAGCCAAAGAAATCGCTCTTCAACTGCGTCTGAGAAATTTATCGGGGATAATTCTGATTGATTTTATCAATATGGAGAACCCTCAGTATAGGGAAGAATTGATGAAAACCCTGCAGGCCTATTTAAGGCAGGACCCCATAAAGGGGAATGTGGTGGATATGACGCCTTTAAATATTGTAGAGGTAACTCGCAAAAAGGTGGAAAAGCCTTTGGCCGAAGAGGTGCGGGATTTATAGCTGGCTTTGGCAAAGCAATCCGAAAGGAGGGTATGCTGTGGAAGATTATTCATGCCTTACCACTCTGTGCTATATTGAAAAAAAGGACTGTTATCTGATGCTGCACAGAGTGGTGAAGAAAAATGATGTAAATAAAGATAAGTGGATTGGCGTGGGCGGCCATTTTAAAAAGGGAGAAAGCCCAGAGGAATGTCTTTTGAGAGAGATAAAGGAGGAGACGGGGCTTACACTGACTTCCTACCGTTTTCGGGGAATTGTTACCTTCAAGCTGACGGACAGCCTGGGAGAAACTCTGACAGAATATATGTGTCTGTATACGGCAGATGGTTTTGAAGGACAGCTTACTTCCTGTGACGAAGGGGTTCTGGAATGGGTGGAAAAGTCAAAAATAGATTCTTTGGAAATATGGGAGGGAGATAAAATCTTTTTCAGGCTGTTAAGGGAAGAGGAACCATTCTTCTCTTTGAAACTATGGTATGTGAAGGATGTACTTAAGGAGGCGGTGCTAAATGGAAGAGCATTGGATATATAAAGACCAGGATAAAAGAGAATTAAAACCTCTCCACGGCATAATCCTGTTTTTGTTGGTAATGCTATCCTTCTATACGGTGATAGCCTGGGCCCAGATGAAGTGGGGAATGGCAGGCTTGGCTTTGACAGAATTATATCTGTTGCTTCTGTCTATAGCCGGGGCCGCCTTGTTGAGGGCTCCTTTGAAAGAGGTCTTCCCTCTAAAAAAACCAAAATGGGTGAAAATTTTTGCTGTCTTGCTGATGTGGGTTTCTGCTTATTGTGCTGTCATCCCTCTTACCATGATAGTGGCCTATTTTTTCCCGGAGCAGATGTTTTCTGTAAGTGGAGGCCTGAATGAGTTTATAGCAAGTGTTCCGGCTGCCGCAGCAATTTTTATCAGCTGCGTTATGCCGGGAATCTGTGAAGAAGCCCTGCACAGAGGATTTATTTTGAAAAGCTTTCAGTCCAGGATAAAAAGCAAATGGGGCCTGGTGCTTCTTATGGGAATACTTTTCGGGTTATTTCACGGAAGTGTGTGGAGGTTTGTTCCCACAGCTTTGCTGGGCGGAGTCCTTACTTATATCATGCTGGAAACAGAAAATATGATATATCCGGCTTTGTTTCATTTTGTAAATAATTTGCTGCCCTCTCTTTTCTCCGGATTTTCCCAGAGCAGCCAAAGCACCCAGGAGGTATCTCTGGCTATGATGGAAAATGGACTGCCCCTGTCTTTTCTTGGGATTTATATTGCTATGGGCTGTGTGGCGCCTTTCGGATTCTATACAGCAGCTTATTTGCTGCGAAGAGGAGAACCGGGAAGAGAACAGAAGTATCTTGCTTCTAATAAAATTCTGGTACTTTTAGTGGTTTTGACAGTAGGCTTGGTTGTAGCTGGTATGGCTATCTTCTTTTGGGGACTGCTTCGGGATGGAATTTTTACCGGTACCGGTACAAGCCTGTCCGGGGATAATTGGCTGCTTCAGTCTGTCGCCTGGATATTCGTTTCATAAAAAGATTTCATAAAAATGAGAAAAATAAAAAAGGATATTGACGAAGCAGGGATTTGGTGATAATATACTATCGTATGCCGCACAAAGAGGTAGAAGCGCCGGATTTCCGGCCACCATATTTGGCGAGTAATGATAATAGGAGGTGCCATATGTACGCAATTATTGCAACAGGTGGTAAACAGTACAAAGTAGCCGAAGGCGATGTTATCAGAGTAGAAAAGCTTGGAGCAGAAGCTGGTGAAACTGTTACATTTGACCAGGT
>CABSEJ010000091.1 GCA_902476765.1 uncultured Blautia sp. | reverse complement strand
GCTCTGAGCCAGGAAGAACAGGGGAAGGTAGACCAGGATTTATATGCCAGACTTCTGAACCTGGAGCGGGCTCTGGAGGATATGCTTACAGAGCTGGAAAGTGTAAAAAATCAGATTCAGAATCTTCCGGATAGCCCGGCCCTTTCCCAGGGGCTGACTGTGCTGGAGACATGGGAGGAATATACCTGGCTGGATGAAGAGCTTCAAGCCCAGGTGGGAGAGGATTTTATAAACCGGCTGGAGAATGCAGTCCAGGGAATCCTGAGTGCTGCGGAACAGGCAGTGAGAACGGATATTTCCCAGGCAGGGGACTTCAGCTCCCAGGCTGTTCAGAATTTCCTGGCAGCTTCTGATATTTATGAAGCCTTAGACGAGGAATTGTCCGGCAGAGTTTCCCGGGAAGCCTGGGAGGCTTTGGAAACAGGCAGAAATCATCTGGGAAATCTGGCCCATACCAGCGGTGTCTTTACTATGGAAGGCTCCTGGTTTATCCGGCTGGCAGCTTCCCAGAAGGGCTGCACAGGCACCGTGGAGCAGGCGGTAAATAAGAAATATCCTGACCTGGCCTCTATTGCCTGGAGCGGAACCATAGGCTACCAGGATATTCGTTCAGGAGAGACCTATGAGCCGGAGAAGGCCATTCCCCTTACGGTTCATCTGTCCGCTCTCCAGGGAGAGCTGAACAACCCTGTGGCTGTGACTGTGGTTCAGAAGGAAAACGGCTCTGTAACCGTGAAGGAGCTGGACTCTCAGTATGACGTTCAGCAGAAGACCCTGACCTTTAAGACCCGTCATACGGGAACTCTTCTGATACTGGACGCACCCATAGAGGTTACCGGACTGAAGGCGGCTAAGACAGCCACAGTAGGCCTGGACAGCACCTATACGCTGAAGGTAGAGTATTTGCCTTCTGACGCTACCATTCACAAAGAAGTAAAATTCAAAAGCTCAGACGCAGATATTGCAGAGGTGGATGAGAATGGCGTCGTAAAGGGAAAGAAGCCGGGAGAAGCCACCATAACCATAACCCTGAAATCCGATTCTTCCATAAAGGCAAAGTGTAAGATAACCGTGACGGACAAGGCCAACACTCTGTCCAAGTCTGTAGACCAGGTTATGGAGGAAACCTCCGCCTATATGCGTTCCATTGATACCAATCCTACCATTGGAAGCGAGTGGTTCGCCCTGGGACTGGCCAGAAGCGGAATGGATTTATCCAGTGAATACTTTGCTGCTTATTACAACCATGTGGCAAATTACCTGGAAGAAAATGACGGAAAGCTGACGAATACTGCCAAGTACACAGAGTATTCTAAAATGGCCCTGGTTATGACGTCTATTGGAAAGGATGCCAGAGACATTGCAGGCTATAATCTTTTTGAGCCTCTGGCAGATTTCGACGCTGTGACAAAGCAAGGCTTTAACGGACCTATCTGGGCCTTAATTGCCGTAAATGCTAAGGAAGAGTATGACTTCCCTAAGGTCAGCGGCAAAGAGCAGACTACGGAGGAAAAGCTTATCCAATACCTTCTGGATGGAGAATGTGACGGCGGCGGCTGGTCTTTGGCCGGGGATGTGGCGGATTCTGACATTACGGGTATGACCCTTCAGGCTCTGGCTCCTTATTATCAGCAGGATGGGTATGAGAAGGTCACCCAGGCTGTAGACCGGGCTTTAGAGGTTTTAAGCGAAATGCAGAATGACACAGGCGGCTATTCTACTATGTATGTAGAGACCTCCGAGTCAGCGGCCCAGGTGCTTACCGGCCTGTGCGCCCTGGGCATTGACCCCCAGACGGACCAGCGTTTTATCAAAAACGGACACTGGCTGGTGGAAAATCTGATTTCCTACCACATTGACAACAGCGGCTTCATGCATGTAAAGGCAGGGGCTGCGAATAACGGCGGCGCTGAGGCCGGAACGGTAAACGGCATGGCTACGGAGCAGGGGTATTATGCCCTTACCGCTTACTGGCGGCTGACAGAGGGGAAGACCTCTCTCTACGACATGTCAGATTTGGAAGTAGAAAAAGGACAGCAGGGAGACGGAACAGGAACCGGGCTCCAGGAGCCGGAGGATGACAATACAGGTACCGGGGATACGGAGCAGAAGGATAATAACACAGGCTCCTCTCAGACCTCCTCAGGAAAATCGGTTTCTACCACAGCTTCTGCTTCCGGAAAGACGGCTACCGCTTCTGGAAAGACAGCCCAGAAGACCTCTTCCAATACTTCGGAGAAGAAGGAAGCGAAGGAGTCAGAGGAAGAGGAAGACAGCCAGGAGGGCTGGAGCTTTGACGGCGAGGATTATGTCCCCGATTCTCAGGAGGGAACCCTTTCCGGCAGCACAGGACAAGACGGAGGAGAAAACCTTTCTGGGGCCCAGAAGATTTTCTCCAGCCAGAATATTCCCTATTTCCTGTGTATCGGCTGCGGCGCAGT
The DNA here is from genome assembly GCA_902476765.1 of uncultured Blautia sp. GTDB lineage: Bacteria > Bacillota > Clostridia > Lachnospirales > Lachnospiraceae > Blautia. The sequence goes on along the minus strand of CABSEJ010000091.1, from coordinate 10,786 downwards.
AGTTTTGATTCTGTGCATTTGGATGTGGCGAAAGAATAAGCGGAAAGCTTAGAAAAAACCAAACAGGAAGACCTTCCCGAAAAAAACAGACGGGAGGGGCTTCCTTTTGGTGCTGTTTTGGAGGATATGCGACATGAAAAACTTTGTGAAAAAAGCGGGAGTCCTGTTTCTGACCTTCTGCCTCCTTTTCTTATATGGATGCGGAAGCAGTAAAGAACAGGGAACAGGGGAAATCGACACAACGGGGGTAGAACCCTTATTGGAGACAACGGCCCTTCCGGAGGATGGAGTGATTACAGATAAGCAGATGGCTACCATCCAGGGAAAGGAAGGAGAATATAAATTCACAGGGGAGACAGAGGAAGGCATTGCATACACCTGGACCTACAAGGCCAGCCTTATTAAAAATCCCCAGGAGCAGAGATTAAAAGTAGAGGTGAACAACACCCATACAGAGCAGGTGAAAGAAGCCGCAAGCCAGGCCCAGTTCGGGCTGGGAATTTCTCTGGAAAGTATGCATATGGCGGCTCCGGCTTCTCTGACTTTGGTACTGACAGAGAAGTGGGATGCAGATTCTGTAATTTTCTGCAAGTACCAGAAGGAAAAGGCCCTGAGAATCACAGACGCTGAAATCTCTACCGAAGAGCGGCAGGGAGAGGAAGTCACAGCTCTGACCTTCCAGGTTACAGAGACAGGGGATACCTATTACCTGGTGGGCGGCAATACCAAAGCCGGCGGCCAGGAAGACCAGGAAAATAACAGCAATACCGGAGACGATACCCAGGGAACAGATTCCCGGCAGGCAGATGGAAGCACCCAGGGGGAGACGGGAAACAATTCCGGAAACCAGCAGACAGCAGGCGGAACTACCCAGGAAGAAACCACCCAGGAGGAGACCGCCCAGAACCAGCAGACCGAAAGCGGAACTACCCAGGAGGAGGTCCATACCTGTACTATTTCTATTGAGTGTTCTACAATCTTAAATAACTGGGATGATTTGGACCAGTCCAAGGCAGAATTTGTGCCCTCAGACGGCTGGATTCTCTATCCTTCGGAGGTTAGTTATACTCCGGGAGAAACTGTGTTTGACGTGCTGAAACGGGTCTGCAGGGAAACGGACATCCATATGTCCTCCCGGTATACTCCAATGTATGGAAGCTATTACATAGAGGGAATCAATCAGCTTTATGAGTTTGACTGCGGCCAGAATTCCGGATGGATGTACCGGGTAAACGGCTGGTATCCTAATTATGGCTGCTCCAGCTATGAAATCAGCGACGGGGACAACATTGAATGGAAATATACCTGTGACTTAGGTTCTGATATAGGAGGAGGCGTCTATTGATGGGTGACGATGGATTTTCCCGGTGCCATCCTCTGCTGAATTTCTTTTATTTTGCCGTGGTGCTGGGTTTTACCATGTTTGTCCAGCACCCGGTGTTTCTGGCTTTGTCCTTTCTGGGGGCCACGGCTTATGCCATATGGCTCACCGGATTTGCCAGAACCATGAAAATGAATTTTCTGTTTACCCTGCCGGGGCTTTTGATTGTGGCTCTTTTAAATCCCATGTTTAACCACTACGGGGTAACGACCCTTATGTACATTGAGAGCAGCGGCAACCAGGTGACATTGGAGGCCTTGGTCTACGGCCTGGTGCTGGGCTGTGTGCTTTTTATTGTGATAGAATGGTTTTCCTGCTATAACAAGATTATGACAAGCGACAAGTTTATCTATCTTTTTGGGAGAATCATACCGGCCCTTTCCTTGATTCTGTCTATGGCTCTGCGGCTGGTTCCCAAGTTCGGCAGGCAGCTTACGGTTATCCGGAACGGCCAGAAATGTGCCGGAAGAGACGTAAGCAACGGAGGGCTTCTGAAAAAAATAAAGTATGGCATGAATATGATTTCTATTTTGGTAACCTGGGCTCTGGAAAATGCTATTGAAACTGCAGATTCTATGAAAAGCAGAGGCTACGGCCTTCCTGGCCGGACAGCTTTTTCCATTTACCGCTTCGATAAGCGGGACAAAATTCTGGGAAGTATTCTTCTGGGGCTGTTTCTTCTCTTTGCCTACGGCTGTACCCAGGGAGCGGCCTTCGCTCAGTACAACCCCAGAATCCTGCTGGCCGGGTTTGTGATACAGCAAAGAGAAGCTCCTGTAGAATGTCCTCAGGTGTTAAGCTGGCTGACCTACGGCAGCTTCGGGCTGTTTTGCTTCCTGCCTTTGATTTTGGATATTTTGGAAGAAAGAGCCATGGAAAGAAGCAGGAAACAGGCAGGGCAGGAGGCTGTGCTGACCTACAGAAAGATATACGAAGAAATGGAAAAGGAGCAGGGAGCATGAGTATTGTATCAATCAGAAATTTTTCATTTTCTTATCCTGAACAGGAGAAAAAAGCCCTTTTGTCCGTTGATATGGAGATAGAGGAAGGAAGTCTGAATGTACTCTGCGGCAAAAGCGGCTGCGGAAAGAGTACCCTCCTCAGGCAGTTAAAGACTGTGCTTGCCGTACATGGGAAAAAGGAAGGGGATATTTTCTACAGAGGAAGGAAACTGGAAGACTGGGACCTGCGGACCCAGAGCAGTGAAATCGGCTTTGTGCTGCAGAATCCGGAAAACCAGATTGTCACAGATAAGGTGTGGCATGAGCTGGCCTTTGGCCTGGAAAGCCTGGGCTATGACAATGAAACCATCCGTCTGCGGGTGGCGGAGATGGCCAGCTATTTTGGTATCCAGAACTGGTTTCTGCGGAATGTGGCGGAGCTGTCCGGCGGCCAGAAGCAGCTTTTAAACCTGGCGGCGATTATGGCTATGCACCCCCGTCTTCTGATTCTGGACGAGCCCACCTCCCAGCTTGACCCTATTGCAGCTTCAGATTTTCTGGAGACTGTGAAAAAGATTAACCGTGACGTAGGGACAACGGTTATTATCACAGAGCACAGGCTCCAGGACGTGATTCCCCAGGCAGACCGGGTCTTTGTCATGGATGAGGGCCGGCTTATTGCCCAGGGAACACCCAGGGAAATCGGGGAGACACTTCGGGATAAGAGACACAGTATGTTTCTCTCCATGCCGGTGCCTATGCAGATATATGCGGAAACAGACAGCAGCCTTCCCTGTCCACTGACCGTCAGCGAGGGAAGAAGATGGATAACGAAACTCCTGCAGGAAAAAGGGGTGGACAGAGTCCAGGAAGGAGAATATCTGCAGCAGGAAGCCCAAGGGAAGATTAACCCAAAAGAGGATAGTAAAGGAGAATCTGCCCAGGAGGAGGGCAAGGAAAAATTACCTGGGAAGAAGGGATTCCGGAAACGGGAGACAGAGAACAAGAAAGTCCCTGCGGTCCAGGCGGAAGACCTGTGGTTCCGCTATGAAAGGGAAGGGGCTGACATTGTCCGGGGATTGTCCCTTCAGGTGGAGCAGGGAGAATTCTACGCTGTAGTAGGGGGAAACGGTACAGGAAAAAGTACCGCCCTGTCTCTGCTGAGCCGGGTGAGAAGTCCCTACCGGGGAAAGATTTTACTGAATGGAAAGGATATTAGAAAGTATTCGGATACAGAGCTTTACCGGAATTATCTGGGAGTCCTTCCCCAGAATCCTCAGAGTATGTTTATTAAGAAGACAGTAAGGGAAGATTTGTATGCCATTATCGGCGGCCGCAGAGAAAGAAAATCCTCGGAATACCAGATTGACATGAAAAAGGCCGAGGCCATCCAGGGGATTGTGAGTCTGACGAACCTGGAGGGACTGCTGGACAGGCATCCCTATGATTTAAGCGGTGGAGAGCAGCAGCGGCTGGCTCTGGCTAAGGTGCTGCTGTTAAGGCCCAGACTATTGCTTTTAGATGAGCCTACCAAGGGGCTGGATGCAGAGTACAAGCAGGAACTGGGCGGTATCCTGAAAAAACTTCAGAGCCACGGTATTACAGTGCTGATGATTTCTCATGATGTAGAATTTGTGGCAGAGTATGCAGACCGGGTGGGGCTGTTTTTTGAAGGAAATATTGTAACCTGTAAGGAGGCCAGGGCATTCTTTGCAGGAAACAGTTTTTATACCACCGCAGCCAACCGAATGGCCCGGCATTATTTTCCTGAGGCGGTAACCGGAAAGGAAGTGGTAAGATGCTTAAAGGAGAAGCTTTAGACCGTTTTATGGATGCTTTCTGGGAGAATGAGACAGAAGACCGGAAAGGAGAGGAAGAACCGGAACAGGAGGAAGAGCTGGAAGAATACCAGCTTCCCATGGACGGTATGATTATCCGGCCGGTAGTAAAGGGAAAGGTGAACAAAAGAACCTGGGTTTCTCTGGGACTTATGCTGGCTACGGTTCCTCTTATCCTATATTTGTCCGTGAAATATTTCCACGGTCAGAAATATCTGCTGTTCAGCCTTCTGGTGGTCTGCTTTGCCATGATTCCCTTTTTCATGGTATTTGAAGGCAGGAAGCCCCAGGCTAGAGAAATTATGGTTATTTCTGTGCTGGCGGCTATCGGTGTGGCAGGCAGGGCGGCTTTCTTCATGGTTCCCAGCTTTAAGCCTGTGGCGGCGGTAGTCATCCTGACGGGAGTTTCCTTTGGCGGAGAGGCCGGTTTCCTGGTAGGCTGTATGATTATGATAGTCTCTAATATGTTCATGGGACAGGGACCCTGGACACCCTGGCAGATGTTTTCCTACGGGCTTATCGGTTTTCTGGCGGGAATCCTTTTTCAGAAGGGTATTCTGAAAGCAAAGAAAACCCATTTATGCCTTTACGGGTTTCTGAGCGTGATTTTCATTTTCGGGGGAATCATGAATCCGGCCAGCGTACTGATGAGCTACGGATATCTGACAAAAAGCAGCCTGATAGCCCACTATATTTCCGGGCTTCCCGTGGATTTAGTCCAGGCTACTTCTACGGTGATTTTTCTGTTTTTCATGAGCAGGCCTCTGCTGGAAAAACTGGAGAGAATTAAGAAAAAATACGGACTGATACAGAGGGAGGAAGGAAATGAAGAAGAATATCCCCATTAAGGCAGCTATGGTCTTCGCTGTATTTGTCATGCTTTTTGGAATTTACCACATTTATCGTACCGTTACCCAGTATGAAAGAGCGGAGGCTGAATATACAGCCATTCGGGACAAGGCAGTGACTGAGACAGATGAAGAGGGCCAGACAACAGAAGACCCGGACATGGAACCTGGTATTCAGGTAGATGTGGCAGCTTTGAAAAAAGAAAACCCAGACACCATAGGCTGGATTTATTATCCGGTGCTGAATATCAATTATCCTATTGTACAGGACGAGGATAACACTTATTATATAAAGAGAACCTTCCAGGGAGAAAAAAATGCGGCAGGAAGTATTTTTCTGGACTGTAATGCAGACGGGGAGCTTCAGGACATGCACTCCATTGTCTATGGACATAACATGAAAAACGGCTCTATGTTCGGAACCTTGAAGGAAATCCGGGAAGAGGGAACCGTAGAGGAAAATCCCTATTTCTGGATTTTCCTGGAGGATAAGGTAAATGTTTACCGCATTTTTTCCTACCATGACGCAGATGTGAAGGATAACAGCTTTCTTACTTATTTTGAGGAAGAGGAAGACTATGACAGCTTTCTGCAGCACATTACCGGGAAAGCAGAAGAAACTATAGGGAAAGAACCGGAAACGTCGGATAAAGTAGTGACGCTGTCTACCTGTACCAGTGATTCTTCTGTTCGCTTCCTGGTTCACGGAAAGCTGGTAAAATAAATTGAAAACAGAGGAGACAGAATAATGGAGCTGGCGGTTTTGGGTGAGGATGCTGTAAAATGGGAAAAGGACTATATTGCCGTACTTTTCCATGGAAAAAGGAGAGTGCTGAGTACGGGGCCTTTAAATGGAGGCATCCATACAGACCTCCAGGCGGTTTTTAATCTCCATGGGGGAAAGAAGGAGAATCCCATGTACGGAGCAACCTACCGGGAACATATGGAGATTGCGGCCAAAAAGGATTTGGGCCTGAATCCCCGGACCTGTACAGGCCTTATGACAGCTGCACTTATGGAAAATGGGGCCTCCTCTTCTATGGAATATGAAGGAATCCGGGTAACGGCCCTGGTAACTGCCGGTATTGAGAAAAACGGAGGAAGAGTAGGGGAAGAGGCTTTCTGGCATGAGCATAACGGAATCTGGAGAAAGACTCAGGAGAATGCCGGAGAGAGAGAAACCTTTGGAACCATCAATATTCTGCTGTTTCTGGGAGCTAATCTTACAGAAGGAGCCATGGAGAGAGCTCTGGTCACCTGTACGGAGGCCAAAACCGCCGCTATCCAGGAGCTTTGTATTGCAAGCCGTTATTCTTCGGGACTGGCTACCGGTTCCGGCACAGACGGCACCATCATCACAGCAGACATGGAGGCGGACACAATCCTTACCGAGGCCGGAAAGCACTGCAAAATCGGAGAATTGATAGGGAAAACCGTGAAGAAGGCAGTAAAGGAGGCCCTGTACCGCCAGACCGGAGTGGATGTCAGGCTTCAGCACAATGTATTCCGCAGGCTGGAGCGGTACGGCATTACCAGGGAAGCTTTGTGGGAATATGGTTTAAGCCAGGGACTTTTGGAAAAAGAACAGAAACAGAGATTTTGGGAGCTGTCCCAGGGCTGGGCGGAACGGTCTTCCTTTGTCCTCTGGTCCGTTTTGGAGTCCCATCTGCTGGATGAGTATAGCTGGGGCCTGATTACAGCAGAGGAACGGGAGATAGGAAGGAGAAAGCTGAGACAAGTGTATGCCTCAGAGTCCTTTCGAAAACAATGGGGCAGCCAGACAAATATCTGGGATTTGCAGGATGAAAAGTCGGCCTGCCTGGAATGGATAATAAGAGAGATTTTGCTTTTTCCGGAGCAGAAAATCTAAAAATCCGAAACAGGGAATAAGAACAGGATTCCCTGGATTTGAGTTACTGTTTATTCGTATCTCGTAAACAGTAACGGATTTGATACTATGTTTAGAAAAACTCCTGTGGGATACTTGACTCTATGCCAGGAAAAGGGTATGTTGAAATATAGGTTATACCAGAAGAGTGATGAAATAACATACATTTAGAAGGAGAGGTCTGTAGTTCTATGAAAAAGTCTGTATTATTGTCCTGCCCCACTTTGAAACGGGAGCTTTTGCAGGCGGCCAGGGAAAATGGTTTTTCTTATCCTATTTATTTTCTTCCGCCTCAGCTCCACAGCAGTCCGGAGAATCTGAGGGAATATCTGCAGCAGCGTATTGACGCCCTGGAGGATGTGGAGCAGATTTTGCTCTGTGTTTCCGGCTGCGGGGGAGGAACTGTGGGCCTGAAGGCAACCAGCGGCGATTTAATCCTTCCCAAAACAAGAGACTGCCTGGACATTCTTTTATCACAAAAAGGCCTGGAGGATATTCAGCGTCCCCAGAATGCTATTTTTATCACAGAAGACTGGGCGGAGTTTATGAACGGTCTGAAGGCCAGGTTTGAAGCCCAGGCCCAGGAAAAAGGGGAAGAGTACGCTAAAGAGGCGGTACGCATGATGTTCCAGGGCTTTGAGGATTTTTATGTAATCGACACTGGTGTTTATGACACCAAAAAAGTGGAGGAAGATATTGGACCTCTGGTAAAAATTTTAAAAGGAAGGATACATAAGGTTTCCGGCGGATATGGAATCCTGCGGAAACTGACTGCAGGAAAATTTGACGAAGACTTTATTATGGTAAAAAAGGGAGAACAAGTCAGAAAAGAGGATTTCACCTTTACTGACCCTATTTGATATTGAAGCGCAAGGAGGACACAAAAGTGAAATTAAAGAAACTGAAAAGCATGTTAGCCTTGTCTCTGGCTTTCAGCCTGTCTCTGCCTACGGGAGTTTTGGCGGCAGAACCGGAAGGCCAGCCCATGGCAGAGAGCGGCTTGGAGGGCACGGATACCCAGGAGGGAACACCGGAGGAGAGCGGTGCAGGGACAGCAGGGCCGGAAGAAGAACAAAGCGGCGGCCAGTCCGGTCAGGATGAAGAAGGCCAGGAACAGGGAGCAGGGACTTCCGGCCAGGAAAATAGCGGACAAGACAGCGGCAATTCGGAAACCGGCGGCCAGTCTCAGGAAGGACAGGGTTCCCAGGATGGCAGTCAGGAGGAAGGAACCGGGGACAGAGAACAGGAGCCGGAGGCTCAGGGAGAGACCCCGGAAGCCTATGAGGCCAGGACAGGCTATATATTGCCGGAAGGTTATGCTTACATATTAGATGAAAAGGGCTGTGTAATTCTTTTAGAGGACGGCTCTCCCCAGATAGAGGAGAAACAGCCAGGCCAGGAAGGCGAGAATCAGCCGGGCCAGGACGGAGCAGTCCGGCCAGGACAGAGCGGGGAGAATCCGTCAGAGAATCAGGAGGGAGAGAACCGACGGGACCAGGAAGGCGAAGAACAGCCGGGACAGGACAGCCAGCCGGAAACTCCGGAGGCTTATGAGGCCAGGACAGGCTATGTATTACCGGAAGGGTATCATTATGTGCTGGACGGAAGCGGCTGCGTTATATTAGGAGAGGACGGCCAGCCTCAGATTGAAGAGACTCCTGCAGATGCTCCGGCCAGCAGCTTATGGAGCTGCCGGTGATTGTGGAGGACTTCCAATTCTGGACCGTAGCCAGAAAATATGCTTTTGCCAAAGAAAATCTGGAAATCAAAGAGGAGATGTCTCAGGAATCCAGAACCATAGGAAGCCTGGAGAAAGAAGGCCTCTGTTATGTCCTGAAGGAAGAAGAGGGCTGGCTTTATGTGGAATCCGGCCGGGTGAGAGGCTTTGTGCAAACCGGACAGGTGATGATTGGAGAGGAAGCCCAGACCCTTTTGGAAAAGTATCAGGAACAGGCAAAGGACAAGGCCGACAAGGAGAAAAAGGAGTATACAGGTATTGAAGGAACTGCTCCCATGGCTCAGGAATTGGTGCCCTGGAAGGAGAACCAGGCCTTCTTATATCTGAGAGCCACTGTAGGCCAGACGGTGGTGGACAAGGATTATGGGGTAGTCACAGCCAGCCTGCTGAATGTGCGGGAAGGCAAGGACACAGAGTCCAGAATTGTGGGAACTCTGTCCCAGGGCAGCCTCTGTTATATCCTGGCAGACAAGGAACAGGACTGGGTTTATGTAGAGTCCGGGGATGTGAGAGGCTTTGTGAGCCGGGAATTCATCCGGTACGGAGAGGAGATAAAGGCTCAGGTAGAACAGAATGGCGAAGAAGCCTATCAAAAAGCTGAAGAGCTGATAAAGCCGGAAGAAAACCAGGCCTGCTATTACGCCCTGACTTCCATAAAATCAGGAGTTCCCCAGGGAGAAGTGAGAAGCTCTGTCATTGCCTTTGCTTCCCAGTTTATCGGGAATCCCTATGTGTGGGGCGGCACCAGCCTGACAGAAGGGGCGGACTGCTCCGGTTTTGTCCAGAGTATCTTTAAGGAATACGGCTATGACCTGCCAAGAGTAGCGGCAGACCAGGCCCAGTACGGCACCAAGATTGCTGTGGAGGACGCACAGCCGGGTGATTTGATTTTCTATGCAAAAGACGGTCAGATTTATCATGTGGTCCTTTACGCAGGAGAGGGAAAGACCATAGAAGCCATGGGGACTAAGTACGGCATTGTCCAGGGAAACCTGAATACAGCCAACGCTGTATGGGCCACCAGGATTCTGGAAGATACCCAGTATGTTTACGGAAGCGGAGATATAGGAGAAGTGAATGCTCAGCCGGAGATGTATGGGGAAAACCTGGGAACCTTCAAGCTGACCTATTACTGTGCCTGCGAGCTTTGCTGCGACGTGGAGACTGGCATTACGGCCACAGGGACACCGGTAATCGAGGGTCAGACCATTGCAGTAGACCCCAGCGTGATTCCTTACGGCACTCAAGTAATCATCAATGGCCATATCTTTACTGCAGAAGACTGCGGAGGTGCTATTAAAGGAAACCGTATTGACATCTATGTGAACAGCCATGAGAAGGCTAATGCCCTTGGAGTGGGAACTGCAGAGGTGTATCTGGTGAAGTAGCCAGGCAGATAATAAAAGAGACTGGAAAGTTCGCAAAATTTTCAGCCTCTTTTTGCTGTACTGATACACTGCACTAAAAATCAGCAGGAGGATTCTTTACATCATGACAAAAAGAATGGGAAAATCTATAGAAACTGAAGAATTTTTCAAAGAATTATTCGCCCTTGCAATTCCCATCGGGCTGCAGAATCTTCTGGTTGCCTTAATCGGCGCATCAGATGCCCTGATGCTGGGACGATTGACCCAGGATGCGGTTTCCGCTGTTTCCCTGGCTAATCAAATCGCATTTATCATGAACCTGTTTATCGGGGCAGTTGTTGGGGGCGGTGGAGTTTTGATTGCGCAGTATTTTGGAAAAGGCGACAGAGCTATGGTGAAAAATCTGTTCTGCTTTCTTATAAAGCTGTCTCTTGGGATTTCCTTTATTTTCTTTGCCCTGGCCATGCTTACACCGGAACAGCTTATGAGAATATACACAAATGACGCTTCACTGATTGAAATCGGAAGCTCTTACCTCAGGGCAGTCAGTCTCTCTTATTTATTCAGCGGAGTGACCCAGTGCTATTACCTGATTATGAAGGTAGAGGGCAAGGCTGCAAAAAGTGTGTTGATTTCAGTTGTCATGCTTATTACAGATATGACCATTGATTTTTTTCTGATTTATGGTGTGGCCGGAATGCCGAAGCTGGGGGCAAACGGCTCTGCTTATTCTACGGTGGTTGTTGAATTTATAGGCCTTATCTGGTGTATGGCAGAATCCTATG
>CABSEJ010000090.1 GCA_902476765.1 uncultured Blautia sp. | reverse complement strand
GTTGTCGTCAATCGACGTAGCCACCGCTACGCCTCATTCCTCCGCCTTGCAGAATGAAAATTCATTCTACGTCATTATGCTGAAAATGAACGTGCCAGTACACTGGTTTATTGTATATACCATATATTATAGCAATCCTATATGGCGTTTTTCAATCATAAAAATGTCCTGTGTGCAATGGCAGAGTCGGTTTTCTTTTAAAGGCAGAGCCAGTTTCAGCCTATCTATGCTTACCATCTTAATATCTGAAATCACTACCCTCGGCCTGCTCCTCTTATATATTTCTAAAGTCATTTTTCTACTGGAACCTGTTTTGATTTCAGGAATTTCTCTGCGCCTTAAGCGGATAAGGATTATCTTTTCCAGGTGGCGTCTTTCTTCTTCCCTTTAACGAAAAACACTGCAATTCCAAACAGGATTACAGCACCTGCAGTCATACATAGAAAAGCTATGTTCAGGCCATGGAGCAGGGCCTTATCTCCATAAGTTTCGGAGGAGCGTTGTGCTACCAGGGTCATGATTCCCACAAAAACAGCAGAACCAATAGCGCCGGCTATGGTTCTGAGGGAAACCAGGAGAGCGCTTGCATCTGCAACAAGGGAAATATCCACGTGGAAGGTGCCCCAGGTGATAAGAGGCATAACAGATTGAACGTATAAGGGCATGATAACAGAGGAGCCCATCATGATAAAATACAATAACATACTTCCAATAACACTGAGCCTGTATGACGGATTTTTCAGAATTGCCAGGTCCAGAAATGGCTCTTGAATGGAAAACTGACGCCAGGAAAAAATCACAGAAGTTATAAGGCCAAGGCACAAAGGCAAGAGAGTGCCGGGGCTGGCTATTCCATAGGTTGTTATATTTCCAACCCCAAGTGTTACTCCTCCGAAGGCAAATACACTCAACAGGAAGGAGATAAAATCAAACTTTTTATTTTCTGTTTCCAGCACATCCTCAAAGACCAGACAGGCAATCAGGAAGGAAATCAGCATAACGGCCAAGGCCAGGCCGAATATGGCTCTCCAGTTTATCAGGTCAACCAGCACTCCGGCCAAAGTAGGGGCTATTACAGGCGCTGCCCCGGAAGCCAGGCCGTACCAGCCCATGATGGTCCCTTTTTTTTCTTCAGGATAAATGGAGAGAATTACAACCTGTGCAATGGCTATGAGAATTCCGTTTCCGCAGGCCTGGAAAACCCGCCCTGTCATCATTACGGGAAAGCTATTGGAAAGCAGACTGATAATAAGGCCTGCAATAAAGGTAAAAATACCGCCTAAATATAGCCTCTTGGTGGGAAGCCTGCGGATGAGAAAGGCGGTCAGTGGCATGATGATTCCCATGGCCAGAGAATAACCGCTAGTCAGCCATTGCCCTGTGGAGACGCTGACGGATAAATCCTAGGATATAGGCGGCAGGGCTGTAGTCATAGCAGTAGAAAGCATGGAAGAGGCAATGGTAGAAACAAGAATGTTTGTAAATATGAGAAATCTTTTTCTGTCTGTTAATTCTGTCTGCATTTATTTTTCCTCCCATTTATATTCGTTGTTTTTTCTTTTCCTGTGATGTTTTGTCTATTATGCGTGACATCGTTTAAACGGTAATAATTCTTGATTTTCAGCAGCAGTTCATAGAGCTGTTTCTTATCGTTTTGGGAAAGAGGCTCAGTTAACTCGTGATGCTCCTTTAGGCGAAGACTTCTCACACGCTGAACTTCCCGGGAGCCTTCCGGTGTAATGGAAATAGAATAGGTACGTTTGTCTGTTTCAGAAAGTCTTCTGGAAATATAACCTTTCTTTTCAAGCTTTCCCAGCAATTCACTAAGTGAAGTGGAACGTATTTCCAGAATTTCTGCCAGTTTTTTCTGGGGTATGCTTTCTGCTTTATCCAGAAGAAAAAGACATTTGTATTGGCCGGAAAAGGGATTCTCGCTGGGAGGTCCGGCTTTAGCCAGGTGATTTATGTCACGGACAACCTGATAAAAAAGCTCTGTAAGTTCATGGTCAGTAGGGTACAAATTTCTCACTCCTTTTTACCTTTATGTATGTGGGAACCTCTTTTCTGGCGTTTCCTTGATACCTATGGATATATTTCGGTGTATTGAAATATTATCCTCTCTGAACAAGGGCATACATGGTTGAAAAGGTTAAATTTTGCACTTTGCAAGGCAGACGATTGAGGTGTACTGGACGTACACCGATTGAGGATAACGTTGCAAAGCACAAAAATATCATGGTTTGAGGCATGTGTGTACTTGTTCAGAGAGGGTATCTTCAGTGTACAAGGGGCCTTTTGCATATCAGGATAAGATAGGCAGATAAGACTTTAAGGATTTACTTTAATATCCTGATTTGTTAAGAGAATAAAAAGAGGTACCTCTTAATAATACTAGAGATACCTTTTTTATGTCAATCAAAATTTATTATCCGGTTATCAACCCGGATATATTTTGGTAAAGTTCAAAGTGGTTTTTATCGTATTTTAATATGCCGTCTTTCTGCATTTTGCTAAGCTCGTTGGAGAGAGCGCTTCTGTCTACATTCAGATAATCCGCAAGCTGCTGCCGGTTAAAGGGAATGGAGAAGCTTTTTAGACCAAGGAGCAGAGACTGGGCTGACAAATAGGAAATAAGCCTTTCCCGTATGGTTTTGGGAGCCGTGTGGAGAATACGCTGGGATAGCTGCAGGTTTTTCTGGGCAGTAATGGATACCAAACGACAAATAAGCCTGCTGTGAAAGGAGCAGGAGTTGGAGCAAACCTGCAGGATTTTTCTGACATCCAGAAAAAGAATTTCAGCAGGGGAGGCCGCTACAGCGTTCACCAGCATTGGCTGGGCGGGGACGCAGGCATAGGCCTCTGCAAAAATTCCTCCTGGCCGGATATGGTTTAAAATGCTTTTGTTTCCCCAGAAGTCATTAATTTCTATGTGTACACTTCCGGAGAGCACAATACCCAGGGTGTGGATAATATCTCCTGCGTGAAAAATAGTCTCTTCTTTTTTGTATTTTTTCCGGTATGCGCCCAGGCAGTTCAGCATCAGGCGGATTTCTTCCTCAGAAGTCTCTGAAAACAGTGGGCAATCGGAAAGAATAGAAAGTGAAAAATCAGAATCAGAGAAAATAGAAGCTGCCATAAAATTTACCTCCTAATGTTGTTGTAACAACAGTCATTTTGAGAAAAGTATACTATGCTGACCATGCAGAGGCAAGGCTGTTTTTAATTTATGGTAACAGGAGGTAGTGTAATGGTAAGAAAAGTAATAGTAAGAAAAATTATTGAGATAGACAGAGATAAATGTAATGGATGTGGGCTGTGCGCCCGGGCCTGCCATGAGGGGGCTATATGCATGGTAGATGGAAAAGCAGAGCTGCTGCGGGAGGATTATTGCGACGGCTTGGGAGATTGCCTTCCAGCCTGTCCTACAGGTGCAATTACTTTTGTGGAAAGAGAGGCGGCGGAATATAATCATCAAGCGGTTATGGAGCATCAAAAAAAGTACAGGGTCAAAGGCTGGCAGGAAAATAATGCTATAGACCAGGGCAGCGAATTTCAGGAGGAAAAGTCTTTCTCCGGCTCCAGACTTATGCAGTGGCCGGTACAGATAAAGCTGGCTCTGATGAAAGCTCCTTATTTTGACGGGGCCCGGCTTTTGATTGGAGCAGACTGTGCGGCCTACGCTTGCGGAAATTTCCATGAGCGTTTTATGAAGGGACATATTACGCTTATTGGCTGTCCAAAGCTGGACGCTGTGGATTATTCGGAGAAGCTGGCAGAAATGATAAGAGAAAATCAGGTGGCGGGTATTACTGTGGCCCGTATGGCAGTGCCTTGCTGCCGGGGATTGGAACTGGCGGTGGAAAGAGCAGTACAGCGCAGTGGAAAGAAGATTCCAATCAGGACAGTTGTGATTGGGACAGGAGGGGAAATTTTGTCTGCTGAGTAGAGGGTTACAAGGAAGTGATTGGTAAGAAGCAAGAGGAAAGAAGCAGTAGCAAAGAAAATCGGGGTTGCCGCATTACACGAAAATTGAGAATATTGATACATTTTATTGCGTAAGCTGTGTCGCTTTTAGTCCTATATCTATATAACCGGATATAGTCGATAAGTTGACATAAAATGTATTCATATGCCTGATATATGTGTAATGCGGCAGCCCTGGTTCCGTTGGATTATCTATATGGAGAACACAATGTCTTTTATATAGTATTGGAATTTATAGTTTGAGCGAGAATTTCTTCTGCTCCCAGGTGAAGAGCTCCGGGAATGAAGCCCATGCTTCCCATTTCCGACAGACAGATGGCAGGGGGATAGGGAACCATACCCTGAATGTAGCTGCTGATTTGATTTTCTAAATCCACATTAAATTCGCTGATAATACCGCCGATACAAACCAGGGGAGTATTAAGGACAGCAGTAATGTTTACGATAGACATGGCAAGTAATTTGGAAACATATTCTATTTCCTGGCGCACGACCAAATTGTTAGAGGCATATAAAGCATTAAGTTTATCAATGGTTAATTCACCTTCGTTAATACTCAGACGGCGGGCTATGTTGGAGCGAATAGACTGTATGCTGATTAGGGATTCCAAGTGGCCGAACCGGGGCTTGCTGTCCAGCTGCTCCACTGCAGTCAGCATGTAGCCCACTTCACCGGCGGCGGACCGTTCCCCCTGTATCAATTTTCCGTCCAGAACAATTCCGGCACCAATCCCCAAATCAATATTTATGTAAACAAAGCTTTTGGTTTTTCGTCCTACCCCATGAGTCAGTTCTCCCAGAGCAATGGCATTTATGTCGTTAATCAATATGACTTTGCTGTGAAATTTTTCTTTCAGGGATGTTATAATATTGATTTTATCCCAACCTACGATTTGAGGGGCAAATTCAATTTTTCCGGCTTGTTGGTCTATAACTCCGGGAGTGCAGATAACAATAACTCCTACAAGAGAAATTTCTATCTGGTTTTGTTCCAGTATATCTTCTATAGCAGTTACAATAGCCTCCATAATAAAAGAACCGCTCTTTCCCTCTATAGAATCATATTGACGGTAATCTACCATGTTTTCACAGGTATCTCCCAGTGCTATTCGCAGAACAGGGCCTGATAAGCTGATAGCCAAGGTATAGGAAAACGTCTGGTTGATACCGATAAGGGTTCCTTTCCTTCCTGGGCCGGTATTAGAAGTACTGGATTCATATTCCAGTATGATACCCTTTTTTAACAGCTTCTCAATATTAGAAGAAACGCTTGGAGGGCTAAGTCTTAAAGCCTGAGAAATACCAGCCCTGGTAATGCGCCCTTTCTTTTTAATCAAATCCAGTACCAAGGACTGATTCATATAACTGATAGTCTGTTGGTCTACCGCAGTTCTCAAGGATGGATTCCTCCTTTCTTAATTTATTAGGTAACCTTTCTAAATATATTTATATCATAGCATTTTTATAGAAGTAGTGTCAACGAATTAGGAAAAATACCGTGGAAACTATATCCAGAAAATTCCAG
The DNA here is from genome assembly GCA_902476765.1 of uncultured Blautia sp. GTDB lineage: Bacteria > Bacillota > Clostridia > Lachnospirales > Lachnospiraceae > Blautia. Next base: position 7,794 of record CABSEJ010000090.1, on the reverse strand, counting down.
AACATATTAAAAAATCTGATATAAAGGCTAGTATATAGGATATAGAGATAGGGCATTACAGAAAATTAAAGTCTATATGTTATTTTGCAAACTAATAGCTGGCAAAATAATAAAAATATTGATAAATTCAAATAAAATATAGAAATGTCAAAAAAAGAATTGACAATCTGCTCGACTATGTTACAATAAAATAAATAAGGAAACTTAATTAAATAATAAATTTTAAAATTTACAGGGTAAGGAGGGATGACTTATGAGGATTTTAGTATTCGGAGCCCATCCGGACGATGCGGAAATTTGCTGCGGCGGTACCATGGCCAAATATGTAAAAAAAGGACATGAGGTGTATATTATTCATGCTTGTAATGGAAACAAGGGGGATTATATTACAAAGCCGGAGGAACTGGCCCGGATACGCTGCGGGGAAGCAAGAAAAGCGGGTAATATTATCGGAGCCAGAGTTTCCTGTCTGGAATATGGGGACGCAGAAATTTTTTATAACGAAGAAAATTTAAAAGTGTTTGTAAGGGCTATCCGGGAAGTAAATCCTCAAGTTATCTTTACCCATAACCCTGAGGACTATCACCTGGACCATACAGCAGTATCAAAGCTTGTGGTGGATGCCTCTTTTTTAACTTCAGTGCCTTCTTATTGCCCGGGGGAGAAAGCTATGGAGTGTATTCCACAAATTTATTTTATGGAAACTTATAGCGGAATAGGCTTTCATCCCACAGAATATGTGGATATTTCAGAAGAAATAGGGGTAAAGCTGGAAATGATGAGACAACATGAAAGCCAGATTTGCTGGATGAAAGAACATGACCATGTGGATATTCTTGAATATCTGCAGGTGAATGGAAAATACAGGGGGTATCAATGTGGAGCTACTTATGCAGAGTGCTTTACCCGGTACCTGACAGCCCTGCGGGCTGTACCGGGAAGCTTTCTGCCATAAAATATAATATTTTAAAAGGAGGGTTTTTATGAGAAACAAGAAGGTTTTAGCACTGGTTATGGCTGTGATGATGGCTGGGACAGCTCTGGCTGGATGCGGAGGACAGGAAAAGGCGGATTCTGGAACAGAAGGAGGACAAGATACATCCGGTGGAAGCGGGGAAGAGGTAGTGGAAATCCGTATGTCCAATTGGCGGGTAGAGGAGATAGAGGCCTTTGAGGAGATTAACGCAGAATTCATGAAGGAATATCCAAATATTAAGCCTGTATATGATGCTATCAAGGCCACTGAATATGATTCTAAAATATCTATTGATTTGCAAAATAATACGGCAGCAGATTTACTCTACATAAGGCCTTTTGACCGGGGGCAGGATTTGTATGAACAGGGTTATATAGAACCAATCACTCAGGAGCAGGTGCCTAACCTGGACAATACTACAACCATGCAGACAGATGTATATACGGACGGAGAAACAGGAACAGTTTATGCGGTACCCTATATGTACATTAACTATGGTTTCATGTACAACAAGACTATGTTTGATGAACTGGGACTTACGGAACCAGAGACCTGGGAGGAGTTTTTCCAGGTTTGCGATGGGTTAAAGGAAGCCGGAAAGCTGCCTTTAGCTTTTGGAATCAAGGATAGCTGGATTTTGAGCGGCAGCGTATCGGATGGGATATTCGGAGCCTTTGTGGGAGGAGAGGAAGGACGGCAGAAGCTGCTTTCCGGAGAGCTTCTTCCCACTTCCCCTGAGATGGTGGAGTCTTTTGAGACAATGAATAAATTTGTACCTTATATGCCGGACAATTATGAGGGCGTCAGTTATCTGGATAATGTGCAGATGTTTGCTATGGGAGAAGCTGGCATTTATCCGGGAGGTTCTTTTGATTTAGGATTGATTCAGCAGCAGGGAATAGACTTTGAGATGGGCGTTTTTGCTCCTCCGGTAGTAAATAAAGGTGATACCAGATGGACTTCTTTTAACGGAGGTGCAGGTATCGGCTTAAACGCTGCCTCGGAACATAAGGAGGAAGCACTTATTTACATGAATTGGCTGATGAGCGAAAAAGGACAGCAGATGATTGGAGATGCGGCTCCGGGTCTTTTTCCCTGTGCTAACATTGACACTTCCGCATTGGAGGACCCTTTAGTTCAGGAAATGATGGGATTTGGCGGAGAAAACGGAGAACTATATACCATAAGCTGGTGCATGAAATTAAATAGCGGTACGCCTACGGCTACATCCCTTGCAGATGACAATCTTTTCCTTATGCTTCAGGGAACACAGACGCCAGAAGAAACAGCTCAGATTATACAGGATGGTGTGGCTCAGTGGTATGAACCCTGGCAAAATAAATAAAGTCCGGGATGTGTAACAGGAGGGGTGTAAATGAAGGCCAAAAAATCAAAAGGCAGAAAAAAGAAGAAGTATTTTGTTTTAGCCTATATTCTGCCAGCGTTTCTTATCTATACCGTGTTCATGGCTGCTCCTATACTTTTTTCGCTGAGAACCAGTCTGTATGAGTGGACCGGTGTAGGGGATATGAAATTTGTAGGGCTGGAGAATTATATAGCGCTTTTTACAGAACCTAATTATAGCCAGAGATTTTTTAATGCTTTGGGCAATAATGTAGTAATGTTTGTATTTATGATGGTTCTGCAAAATGTTTATGGACTGGTGCTTGCAGTGCTGTTGACAAGAGGTCTGCGGTTTTCCAATTTTTTCCGAACCATTTTTTTCTCTCCTGTTACTATCTCTGTTGTGATTGTAGGATTTATATGGTCGCTAATTTATAATCCGACATACGGTATAGTTAACGGGGCTTTAAAAGCAGTAGGGCTTGACAGGTTTGCTATCTCTTGGCTGGGAAACGAGGGTACTGCTCTTCTGTGTGTGGCCATTGCAGGGGCCTGGCAGTCCATAGGTCTTACGATAATGATGTTTGTAGCCGCTATCCAGGGAATCCCGGATGACATATTTGAATCCGCCAGACTGGATGGCTGTGGTGAATGGAAGCTGTTTGCTAAAATTACACTTCCGCTGATTGCACCAAATATCGGAATGGTCACGGTATTGACCTTAATCGGAAATTTTGCCAATTCTTTCGATTTGATTTATGCGATGCAGGGAGTGATTGCAGGACCTAATTATGCTACAGATGTTTTGTCTACCTACTTCTACAGGACAGCCTTCGGCGCCTATGGCTCCTTTATGCCGGACATGGGGATGGGAGCCAGCATTGCCACAGTGATGTTTATCATTGTCTTTGGCTGTGTGGGAATATGGCTACTTATTGACGCCAGAAACAGGAGGGATAGTTAGAATGAAGAGAAAGAATAATCAGAACCATTCCTGTTTGAGAGGTGGGGGCAGAGCAGTTGCTTATTTGATTCTTGCCCTCCATGGATTCCTGACATTGTTTCCACTGTATATTATGATTGTAACTTCGCTGAAGGAAAATAAGGAAATTTTTCATTCTCCTTTTGCTCTGCCGTCTTCCTTTCGATGGGAAAGCTATGAGAAGGTGCTGAGGCTTAATGATTTTGCAGCATATTTCAGAAACAGCATTTTTGTAACGGGAATCTCAGTCGTGCTGTTTGTCGTGGTGTCCCTGCTGGCTGCCTATGCCTTAGGTCGTTTCCGGTTTCGGGGCAATGGTGCTTTGTATATTTATTTCCTTCTGGGAATGATGGTGCCCATTCGATTAGGGGTTATCAATATGTTTGATACCTTTAACAAATTAAATCTTAATGATACATTGCTGGGACTTGTGTGTATATATACGGCTATGAGCATCGGTTTTTCTGTTTTTATTATGACAGGGTTCATGCGGGGGCTGCCTGTGGAAATCGAGGAGTCAGCTAAAATAGATGGCTGCAGCAGGTTCCGTATTCTGTGGAATATATTGGTGCCCGTACTGAAACCGGCCATTGCAACAGCTGTAATTTATAATTTTGTTCCTATATGGAATGATTTTTATTTTCCGTTGATATTTATTCAGTCAGAAAATCTGAAAACACTTCCTATTGGAGTGACTATATTCTTCGGCCAGTATCAGACTGACTGGCCTACCGTGTTCGCCGCATTGACATTAGCGGCGCTTCCGGTTTTGATTTTTTATTTCTTAATGTCAAAGCAGTTTATTAAAGGCCTGACCGCAGGGGCAGTGAAGGGATAGGAGGGATTTCATGACTTCAAGAGAAAGATTGATGGCAGTGCTGCAGCATAAAATACCAGACCGGGTTCCGGTTTCCACATACGATATGACTGGTTGGCATTATGACCCCAGAGATGAGGGAAGGGAGCAGGGACTGGCAGATTATGTAAAGAGAGAAATTTTTACTACTTATCTTACAGGATGGTGGAATGAGGAACCTTCTTATCAGCCACTGATGGAATATGTACGGCAAAACGCAGACTGTCTCTATATGACGGATGTGCCCATGGGAAATGCTTATGCAGCCAGAAATACCCATATAGAGCAGAGGAAAGAGGGAATCAGTACCTATACAAGAATTACGCTCACAACGCCTAAGGGGGACCTCACCCAGGAATTTCGAGTGGATGAAGGGGTGTACACGGCGTGGGAGATAGAACACAGGATTAAAGATGAGCGGGATGTGGAAAAATATTTGTCTATTCCATATGAACCGGTGGAGCCGGATGTATCGCACTTGAAGGTACAGGATGAATTTATCGGTGAAAAGGGTATTCTGTTGGTGGATGTTCCGGACCCTATATCCGAAGTGTTCAGTTTGTTTGACTTCCAGGAGTTTCTGCTGTTTGCCTTTTCCGAGGAAGAGCTGATGTTTAAGATGCTGGATAAGGCCTATAGCGAACAATATGATTTTATGGAACGTATATTGAAAAAAGGGGCAGGCCCTCTTTTCCGGTTTTCAGGTCCGGAGGTTTGTACGCCTCCGTTTCTGCCTAATGAATATTTTGAAAAATATGTAGTGAAATATGATAAACCTTTAATCCGTCTGATACATGACTATGGACAGTACGCAAGAATACATGCTCACGGAAAAGTTAAAACTGTTCTGAACTATATGATGGATATGGAAACTGATGCAACAGACCCGGTGGAAGATCCTATATCAGGGGACCTTACCCTGGCAGAGGCTAAGAAAATATGCGGAAACAGAATGGTTCTGTTTGGTAATATACAGCTTAAGGATTTGGAAACCCTGCCGCCGGACAGAATGAGAGAGTTGGTGAAGCGCTGTGTGGAAGAAGGAAAGCCGGGAGGCAATTTTGTAGCCCTACCTACAGCTACCCCTCTCAATGTACCATTGTCAAAAAGAACAGAGGAAAACTTCCATATATTCATTGATACTGTGCTGGAGTATGGAAAGTATTAAAGAAATAGTAGAATGTGCTGAAAGAGCCAGAAGAAGGAGGGGAGAATTATGACTGGCTATGAGAGAATCATGAATACAATAGAAGGAAAAAAAGCAGACAGAATACCAGTGTGGCCTTTTGTTATGACTTTTGCTGCAAAATATGCAGGGGTTCCGTACGGTGCTTTTGCTTCTGATAACAGAGAGATGGCCAAAGCCCTTATTAAAACAGCGGAGGATTTTGATTTAGATGCAGTGGCTGTAGATTCAGATGCATACCGGGAGGCTACGGCCTGTGGAGCGCAGATTGTTTATCCTTATGATGACCTTCCCTATTTGAGTAAAAATGCTATTACGGAAAAGGAACAATTTTCCTTTTGCCAGCCCAGGATAGAGAACAGTCCCAGGGTTAGTAGATAAAATAGAAGGTGTCCGCAGAGTAAAAGAATACTTTCAGAAAGACAAGGCAGTATGCGGATGGATAGAGGCTCCCCTCCAGTGTGCAGGGGTACTCTATGCTATGGACCGGTTTATGACAGATATTTATGAGGAGCCAGAGTTCATCCGGGAATTGGCGGATTATACCACAGAGCTGGGAATTGCATTTGCCATAGAACAGGCAAAAGCAGGGGCGGATATTATAGGGGTAGGCGATGCTATGGCATCTTTGGTTTCGCCAGGTGTATACAAAGATTTTTTTCTGGCTCCTACGAAAAGGCTGGTAAAGGCAATTAAGGAAAAAACAAATCTGAAAATAAAGTATCATATGTGCGGACAGGCAGCTCATCTGCTGAAATATGCAGAGGAGATAGGTTTTGACATTGTAAACATTGATTATCTGGTAGACTTGAAAACCGCCATGGAAACAGTACATGGGAATATAACAATAAAGGGGAATATCAATCCGGTTGTCCTTATGGAAGAAACTCCGGAAGGAATCCGGCAGCTTGCCGGGGAGCTGATAAAACTTGATAATGGCCGCTTTATTTTAAGCCCGGGGTGTGAAGTGGCCAGGAATACGCCAATCAAAAATTTAAAGGCTATGATAGACAGTGTAAAACAGTAGCAGACAGTGAAAGCAGGAAATAATGGAAGGCGGTAAGGAGAAGGGTTTATGACATGGAGGACAAGACTATCGGTAGCAGAACAGATTGAGAGGGGAAAAGCAAGGCTTAAAGCAGGAAAAGTGACGGTGGGGTTTGACGGTTTTGTGGATGTGCTCGTAAGACCTGTGGCAAAAACTGCTTCTGTAGAAAAAGACTTAAAATATTTTCAGACAATTGAAGAGTTTGGGGGTTACCTTTCCGCTCACAAAGGAATAAGCTGCAGTGTGGAAACAGAGGTATTTGTAAAAAAGTTTGGGGGGAACGGACCTCATGTATCCAATGCTCTTTCCTGCCTGGGAGCAGATGTTGACTGTATCGGGACCTTTGGGAAAGATAAAATTGAACCTGTATTTTCAAATCTTCCCTGCAGATTGTATTCTTTTGACGAACCGGGGATATCTACAGCCCTGGAATTTTCGGACGGTAAGGTAATGCTGGGGGAGCGTATCTGTAAAAAGCCGGATTGGAGTCGGATTCTGGCCTGCACTGCAAAAGCGGGAACCAGTAGGTTGTTAGGAGAACCGGATATACTGGCACTGGTGAACTGGAGTGAAATCAGCTATTCTTATGAACTATGGCGGAAAGTGCTGGAGGAATATCTGAAAAAAGAGGGGCGGCAAAAAGAGAGGGTTGTGTTTTTTGATTTGTGTGATATTTCAAGAAAATCATCAGAGGAGGTGTTGGGGGTACTGAACCTTATCAGGGAATTTTCCCGGTATAGGGAGACCGTATTAAGTATGAACCGGAAGGAAGCTACATTGGTAAGCCGCATTATCGGCACCGATTCCTGCCAGGCGGCAGGTGAAAAACTGCTGCAGGAATGGGAGATAGACCAGGTTATTGTCCATGGATGTGAGGAAAGTATTTTGGTTACCGGAGACGGAATTTGTGTACATAGAAATAATCAGGTAGAGAAGCCTATCCTGCTTACAGGGGCAGGCGATACTTTTAACGGTGCCTTTTGCGCAGCTATGCTTTTGGGATTGGGGGATGAAGAACGGCTTTGGTTTGCAGCCAGATTTGCAGAAGACTTCGTGAGAAGAGGCAGACCGGGAACCCTGGAGGAAATGGAGGAATATGCCAGGACAAGATGAGAGAGCTTGGCTGTGCAGAATTAAGATGGAACCAATATAAATCCATCAAAAACCAAGGCTCAAAACCAGGCGGATTTTGTATAAATTCCCATGTAGTTCCATGGGACAAAGTGTGCTATGATAATGGCAAAGCATGTATATTTCAATAGCCTTTTGTCCCTCTTTTTTGTTTTGAGAGAGGAATCGTCTAAGCGGCGCTGCCGTATCTGAATTATCTAAGAACATATCAAAGGAAAGAAATCTCAATGCTTTTATCCCAATAAGGAAACGGCAGAGAGGTTTCTTTTTT
>CABSEJ010000089.1 GCA_902476765.1 uncultured Blautia sp. | reverse complement strand
TTTTCTCTCCATGTACTCGTAATGCATGGAGGGGAGCGGCATCAATTCAAGTTTCTCTTCTTCCCAATAGTAGTATCTATTGTGTTCTTTCTTCTTGAATGGCTCTTTATTCAGAGCCTCCAGTTCCTTCCAGAGATCCTTATTAAACTGTTCCAGTGAGAAATACTGGCGTTCTTCAAGTTTGTGGAAGAAGCCCTTCTCGAGAATGCCTACTGCGTTTTCTACAGAACTTTTGAACTTCGGCTTACGAACCTTCGCTGGAAGAATAACGGTGCCATAGTGGTCAGCCCAGTCAGCATAATCCTTGTTTAGTTCAGGTTCAATCCAGTCTTGATTAACGATAACAGCTTGTTTACAGTTATCACAGACTACTAATGCAGGAACTCCACCAAAGTAATTCAATGCATGATTGTTGACATCAATCCACTGTGGCTCCTTCGTTGAGAGCATTCCTTCTGCATAGATATACTGTGAATAAGGCAGGATAGCTACAAAAACGACGATGGTCATAATCTCACCGGTAAGAGGATCTGTCATGGAGAACGTCTGTCCAGCAAAGTCAACTTCCATCTTTTGTGCGACAACAGCATCAAAGTGGGCGGTCTCATAATTCTCTTCACACCACTTGTTGTAGAGCTCACAATACTGGCTGTATTGATAGAAACGAGCACCTTCTTCTTCGCACTTTTTCTTATAGCGGTTCCAAAGAAACATGAGTGTCATGTTTTTACGGGTAGCCATAAGCTTGGCAGCCTCTTCATAATCAGGTAACTCGATGTTCTCATTTCGACCTCCTGATCCAGGTACAGATCCATACACCTTCAGGGCAATACCATAGTTAGTGATGCCTGCTGGTAATGGATAGCTCAGATCTTCGCACTTCTTGAATGCTCTCAAGAAGTCATTAACGCCAGACTTGCTGAAACCAGTCTGACGAGCTATTTCGCTACCGGACATTGATAGCGCGTAGTGTTTGATAATGATGTCCTTGTAATCCAACTGCATACATTATCCTCCTTAAAATGATGTATTCACCATCCCTGAGATGGCTACTATCATTATAAGGATTAGATTACACAGACTGGTAGCAATTCGGCTGTTCAGAAACGGAATGCGACCGTTTTGCTCCGCAAATCCGGCCGTTTAGCTTCGCAATATGCAAATCTATGCCAAATATACTCCATTCATTTGAAATACATCCCCTAAAATATCCAGATTTAATTCCTGCTGATAATTTTTCCGAATATACCGGAGAATATCTACTACTGTTTTAGAATATTTCTTATCCTCAGTCTCTCTGATTTTCTCCGCAGCTAATACGTAATGTGTCACGTAATATTTTTGAATGTCTTCTAATCTATAGCAATTTTCCTGCCTCTTTTCTCTGATAAACCCCTCCTTTTCCTCGATTTCACACAACATCTGCTCTAATAAATGAATCAATTCTCTCAATCCTTCCAGACGTCCGTACGGAAAATTCACCTGTTCAAACAGATATGCCAGCATTTCCTGTATCTCTGTGCTGTTTTTATATACCGCCTCTCTTAAATCATCCAACTGTCTGTCCCAGGAAACCCGTTCTTCCGGAATAATCTGAGGAAGCTTATAAAGAGCACAGACATCTTCCTTCCAAAAAGAAGAATATCTAATCTGTCCAGCCATTCTGCGAAACACACTGCTAATTTCTCTCTGAGAAATTTCCTCACTGTATAAAATGCGAAGTTCTCCCTTGGCCGCTTCCTTCCATGCATCTTTAATGCTCCGGCATTTTTGGTCAATAAGTGTATTTATCAAATATTTACTGGCCGTATTATCAATCCTATATAAAATAACCACTGTATTCCCGGTAATACTTACATCTGATACATAATAAAGAATATCCTGCTCCGGTGTCTCCGCCTTTCTTTCCAGTCTCTCCAGCACATCAGAAGTAAATTCTGTATCATAAAGAGTACCGTCACAAAACCGGCTGCTTCTCTGAACCATAACAAGGCAGAAACGGTTACCTAATGTACTCAGTTCTTTTCCGGTCTCATTTCCCTGGTTTCGAATCAACTGACTTGCCAGATATTTTTGATATACTTTTTCTCGCTTGCTGTTTTTATAGTAATGTTCCTTGATTTGCTCTAATTCCTTTTCAAGCGTTTCTTCGCTTAATTCGTGTTTCAGGAGGTAGTTCTTCACTCCATACTGAATGCCCTTTTTCGCATATTCAAAGTCCTGATATGCTGACAGCAAAAGAAAAATCAACTGCGGGTCTTTTTCCTTTAGACGCATAGCCAGTTCCAGTCCATCCATGCCTACCATCTTAATATCTGAAATCACTACATCCGGCCTGCTCCTCTCATACATTTCTAACGCCTTTTTTCCACTGGAAGCACAGCCTGTAATCTCAAAGCCTAACTTTTCCCAATCCACCAAATTTCTTAGATAGTTTAAGGCTAACACCTCATCATCTACTAACATTATCTTAATCATTCTCCACATCCCCTTCAATTTTTCTAAAGGATAGCATAGAAATTACTCTTTTTCATTATAGCATTTTTTAGATTTTGTTTAAAAAATATAGGGAAATATGGGGAAATAAAAAACACCGAAAATCTTGAACTCTCAAAATCTTCGGCGTTTCAACCACGTTCCCTGCGAGAATCGAACTCACAACTAGCGCTTAGGAGGCGCTTGTTATATCCATTTAACTAAGGGAACCTATATAAAATTCCTACCTTACTATGATACTATAAGTTCTGCATTTTGGCAAGGAGATTTTTTCGGTCTGTTTATCCTGGTTTTTCCGCCTGTTTATCCGGCCGTAATGATTCAGTCATACAGCTCAGATTCCCAGATTATGCAGCTTTTCCGCTGCTTATCCAGCTAAATCTTCGCTTATGGCTAAGGCTCTCCCTGCCAAAATGCTTTCTTCTTATCCTACCTTCAGCATACCATGTCCTCAAAATATTTCTCCAGCTCATCCCTCATCTCCTGGGGAATATCCCTGGGAAAGGGAATTTCTTCTATGTTGCCCAGCTTATCTGCCAGGCAGCACAAAAGCCCTGCGCTTCTCTCTAAAGACCAGGGAGAAATCAGCCCCAGGGTATCATGTCTGGTATGCATACCAAAGCCGTCCCGGTTTAGAGTCATAGCAGGGATGCCTTTCCATGCAAAGGTGTTGGAGTCGCTTCCCCATATCTGGTTTTTAAAAGAAACTCCGATGTTTTCCTCTCTTACCATTTCTAAAATCATGCCGCAGATTTTTTGGTCTCCTGTAACGCCTATGACATTTCCGCCTATAAGCTGCCCTGCCAAGTCTACATTCATGTTAAACTTATGAAATTTCAATTCTTCCCTATGCTGTTCCGTATAGGCCAGACTTCCTAAGAGTCCTTTTTCCTCTGCTCCAAACCAGATAAACTCCATGGTCCTCCGGGGCCTGTGCTTTGCAAAATATCGGCACAGCTCCATGATAATGGCACATCCTGCCATATTATCGTAAGCCCCCGGCCCCTGGGGAACAGAATCATAATGAGCGGTAAGGGTAAGGATCTCCCGGCTCTTGTCTGTACCAGGTATAGAAACCCGCACATTATGAGAAATTTGCTCCTGCTTTTCCTGGATAATGGTCAGCTTCAGCCTTTTTGCACCTTTTTCTACCAGTTCCCTGGCATCATTATGGTGGATGCAGGCGCCCGGAAGCTGAGGATTCCTGACTCCTCTCAGAGTCTGAGGCTGAGGTGCTTTATCTTCCCCTTCATCCAGCGGGCCTCCCCAGAGGGTAAGGAAGCCTAAAGCTCCTGCTTCTTTCAGCTTCTCATACATATCTCTGCGCACCGTGCCATTTAAAAGCAGGATTTTATTCTCTGCCAGGGAAAGGCTTATTTCATCCCCGTTTTCTCCGTACAAAAACTCTCCTATAAGTCCTTCAGGCTTTGTGCATGAAGTGTTCAGACATGCCCTTACCGGATACTCCTTTTCATAAGGTTCCAAAGCCTTCAGACTTTCTTCGGCTACACGGAAGGTCTCAAAGGAAAAAGGTTCTATTTTCGGGTGCAGTCCCATTTCCTCCAATTCCCTGCAGATTCTTTTGGCTGCCTGCTCCTCACCCTTGGTACCCGCCTCTCTGCTATAGGCAAAGGCTTCCATAAAACGGTACTGTCTGCCGCCGCTTATTTCTCTGTGCCTTTCTTCCCTGTCCCGTATTTCTCCGTCTCTTACTTCTCTTCCCCGTATTTCTCCGTCTCTTGCTTCTCTACTCCTTATTTCTCCGTCTCTTACTTCTCTGCCCCGTATTTCTCTGTCCCTTGCTTCTCTTCCCCTTATTTCTCTGTCCCTCGCTTCTCTATCCCGCATTTCTACGTCTCTTACTTCTCTGCCGTTCATTTCTCTGCTCCTGGTTTCCCTGCCTTTCATTTTCTAAACTTCCTCTCCCATCAGGCGCAAAAGCATACTTCCTGTACCTACATTATAGCCGCTGGTGCCATAGATAGCCTGGTTTTCGCCCTTTGTCACGATAATCAGGGGAAGTTTTTCATGGTCCACATAGACTCTTCTCCCCAGCAGCTCCACGTTTTCCTCAAAGCTGTCATAGTAAACAGAAATCCCCGGAAGCCGTTTCAAGGCCTTGGATAATGTAGGGGTATTTAACGCCTCCCTGCTTCTGACTGCAAAGGAAATCCTATCTTCATATTCCCGGAAGGCTTCCTCCTGCTCCATCATCTCATTTAAAATATGCTCTGTGGGTTCACATCCTTCCTCCAGCCATAGGAAAATATGTTTGCCGCCACGGGTAAGGGCTGCAGAGCTTACAGACTGTCCCTTCCCATCCAGCAGGAAAAATTCCGGAAGGGTAAGGCTTTCCAGCATATCCTCCAGATTAGCCTTTCTCAGACAAAGCTCCTCACTTCTCTCCTGTCCTTCAGACAGAGAAAACTCTTTCTGCAGGGCAAAAATATTTCCGTTTGGCAGACGGTTCACCGTAATCAAACGGTACTGCCCCTGAGGCAGTTCCAGTCTCAGGCTGTCCTTCCAGGAAATCTGCTCCAGCTTCAGAGACACATACTCCCCTTCCTTTAACCGGCCAAGGCTCCAATTCTGGAAATACTTCCAGTCTGTATTTTCTCTGTTCTCCAGGATAAGGCCGGCTGTCCTCTTTTCTTCAGGAAGCACAGGAACAAATTTGTCCTTCTTCCAGTATTCTATAGTCTCATAAGAAGTATTATATCTGGCACAGATTCCCATAGTCCTGGCTGCTGCCACAAAAAGAATTTCTTTTGATTTCCTGCTGCCCATACCGTATTTTATACAAGGGCCTGGCATGGTAATCACACTTTGCCTTTCCCTGTCCGGAAGCTCCCGGATACGGCTGTCTATGGCCTGCCACAGTGTTTCCGGTTCTTCCCGGAATTTCACTGTCTCCTCTGAGGTAAAGGCATTCATGATTTCTTCTCTGTAAGTTCCCAGAATTTCATGCTCCACTCTGGGGTTTAAAATATATTTCACGAAAAGCTCCTGATTCCCCTTATCCTTATAAGGCATGGCCCAAGCCAGATGCTCTTCTAAAATTTCCTGCTTCAAATCCGTTAAATCCTTTTTGCTCAGGTTCTCTATCATGGCTTTCCTGAGAGAAGCCGTCTCCCTGTCAGCATCCAAGAACAGCCGGACCTCCGGATTCTCCCAGCCATTTTTTCGGGTTCTGCGGATTTCCTCCCCCTGGGCGGCTTTCTTTTTCCCTTCTTCTGTCTGTTCCCTGGTGGAAGTATCCGGATTAACAGGTTCATCCTTTGGTGAAATTATGTCAACTTCTTTCCAATCTGTTTCTCTTATTCTTTCTTTCAGAACAACAGTAAAAGTATCTGCCTTACTTGCATCTGCATTTAACTCTCCATGTAAGTCTTTATCGTTTACATAAATATATATCGTTCCCAGCCCTGTTAAGAACTGCACCTTTCCCTCTTCATCTGAGGGAAACTCTGCACAGGTATAATATTCCGCCATATTTAGTACCTGGAATTTTACTCTGGCACCCTTTACCGGATGTCCCTGTTCATCCTTTACCCACACCGTAATTTTCCTGGTGCGTGCATATCGCTCCAGCTGGTTGAAGCTCTGTACCATACCCTCTTTTCCTGCGTTTTCCTCCGGCTGGCAGTTCTCCCCAAAGACTCTGGAATGAACCAGCATAGCCCTGGATGCTGCATTGGTAAACCATCCCTTGCCGGGTACCAGGAAAGGCTCGCAGGCCCCTGTAAAATACCAGCTTCCCTCACACCAGAATTCCACCCATGCATGGTTGTCATCGCAATGGGACCACCTGGGTACATAGACTTGTCTGGCAGGAATTCCCGCACTTCGCAGGGCATTCACATAAAACACTGACTCCTCTCCGCAGCGTCCGTAGCCTCTCTCATACACAGCCCGGGCGGACAGTGTTCTCTCGTCTCCGCTTTGATAGGTGGCCTCCTGGGCGCACCAATAATTGATTTCCAGCGCCGCCTCCATGGGCTTTTTCCCACGGATTCTGTCTTTAATCTGTCTCCAGAATTCCTGTCTGCAGGGCCGTATTTCCTCCTCATTTACCCTGTAGTGCAGCACATAGTTAAAAAAAATATCCAGAGGAAGGTCCTTTACCCAGGCAACATTATCCCAGAGATATACCCCCTGTCTGGCAAAATCTAAAAAAGTCTCCACGTCATAATTTTCCATGTCGCTGAGGGGCATTGCCGTGTAAAAATACCGAAGGGCCATAGCCTCATAGGGACTGAACCTTTCGATTACCTCCTCCCCTTTCTTGAATATAAGCGGAAATTCCCTGGCCAGTTTTTCATAGGCTTCCAATATTTCTTCTCTTTTACTTTCTAAAAACATGCGCTATCTCCTTATCCCTGGGCTGACAGTCTGTCTAAAACGCTTCTGGCTGCCCTGATTTTCTCTTCATCAGTACGGAAAATTTCATACTCACTGATAGACGGCTGTCCCATATTCACATTTTCCGTACGGAACTGCATACTGCTGTCCAGGGTTCGTTTTCCCGACATATGATAGGCCATGATTCCCGTTTCCCGGTAAATCTCCTCTATCACCTCTGCGCTGACGCCGGCTCCGGCCTGAAGCTGGATTCTTCCCCGGCTCTGCTCCTTCAGCCTTTGCAGCAGTGGAATTCCTTCTCTGCAGGCGTCCTTTTGACCGGAGGTAAGGATTGTATCGAACCCCAGCTCCACAGCCTCTTCCAGGGCCTTATACGGGTCTCTGCACACGTCAAAAGCCCGGTGAAGGGTCATCCACATATCCCCGGTCTCTTCGGCCAGCTCCCCCATCTGCTCTTTATTTAAACTTCCGTCCGGTTTCAGGATACCAAAGACTACCCCCTCTGCTCCCAAACTGCGGAACATTTTAATCTCTTCCTTCATAATCTGAAATTCATGGTCCGTATAGCAAAAATCTCCAAACCTGGGACGAATCAGCACATGGATTCTAATGTCTGTATGCTTCCTTATTTCCTGAAACAGACAGGGACTGGGGGTGGTTCCTCCTATAATCAGGTTCCCGCACAGTTCAATTCTGTCCGCCCCTCCTTTTTGTGCTGCCTCCACAGATTCCGCAGAATCCGCACAGGCCTCTAAAATAAAACGCTTCATTTTTTCACTCCTTCCGACTCTTGAGCCTTAACTGAGAGCATCAATATAAAGTCACTCCATAGGAATCCAATATATTTTTCACACTCTCATCAGGATATTCCTCTGTAATAATTCCGTCCACTTCATCCAGCTCTGCATATTTGTAGGATTCATTAAAATAAAACTTTTCCCGTTCCATTACAATATACTTGTGCCTTCCGCTGGAAATGGCCGCCTTTTTGGTAAGTCCGTCTTCCACACCCATGGTGGTAAAAGAACGGCTCATCATATCCATACCGCAGCATCCCACAAAAACCTTATCAAAGCTGTATCTTTTAATGGCCTCTATGGCGGCGGCACCCATAAATCCATTGACCGTCCGGTACATAATCCCTCCGGTGCTGATGGCCGTAATATTTCTGCCGGTACCTAATATCTGTACAATATCAATCATGTTGCTGACTGCTTCCACTCGTTTTCCCGATTCTGCCAGAAGACGGGCCAATTCAATATTTGTGGTAGAAATATCCAGAAATATAGTCTCTCCATCCCGAATCAGCTGAAAAGCCTTCCGGGCAATTGTTTTTTTATTCTCCAAATGGTAGTTCCGCCTGTCTATAACATCTCTCTCCAAAGGATAATCCTGGGAAAGTATGGCTCCCCCATAGGTTCTCTTTAATTTACCTGCATTTTCCAGGATTTTCAGGTCTTTACGAATGCAGTCCTCCGTCACCTGGAAATATTCGCTTAATTCCTTTACCTTAACTTTACCCCTGCTGCGGAGGCGTTTTTCAATTTCACTAAGTCTTTCCTCTGTAAACATTATCCGTTTCCTCCTTACTCTGTCTTCAGGGTAAGCTTCAGAACCGTATCTATTTCATCCGGAAGCACCGAATTAGGTCCTAAATCTGCGAAAAGGATTTCCGGATAATCGCTGTGAACCCAGCTTGCAGACACAGGAATCTCTGCTCCTGTACTGAGATATTGTATGGATTCTACCTGTTCCTTAGCTACTCCCAGAATAGGCAGCGGACCTATAGAATTCTCATACACATGTAAATACAGGCAGTTTCCTTTCTTTGTCACTCTTCCGTAATCCGGCTTCTCTATATCCGCCTTCCCGCATCCATAAATACTTTCCTTATTTTTTTCCATCCATTTTCCTATGATTTCCAGCCGCTTCGTCGATTCCTCCGGTATATTTCCCTTAGCGTCCGGTCCTACGTTCAGAAGCATATTTCCGCCCTTGGAGACACACTCTACCAGCTTCTTAATCAACATGGAAGCCGGCTTAAAGAAATTATCCTGAGCATGATAGCCCCAGTTATTATTCATGGTAACACAGGCTTCCCACACCATATCCTTGCCATTGACATCCTGAATCCCGTTAGGGGGAATCATCTGCTCAGGGCTGACAAAATCTCCGTGCCAGGGAGCCGGGTTTCCCGAAGCCAAAGAGCCATAACCCTCACCACTGACCTCCAGGCGATTGTCAATAATCACATCCGGCTGAAGGCTCCTGACCATATCTATCAATTCCCCTGCTTTCCAGGCCTCACCTCTTAGATTGTCATAGGAAAAATCAAACCAGAGAATATCCAGCTTTCCATAATTGGTGCAAATCTCTCTCACCTGGTTATGCATATATTCCAGATACCGTTGGAAGTTCCGATTTTCATTACTATATTCCTTTCGGTTCCTCATGGGATGGTTCTTATCTCCGTAATGAGGATAATCCTGGTGATACCAATCCAAGAGAGAAAAATACAGCCCTACCTTTAGGCCTTCCCCACGGACTGCCTCCACAAATTCCGCCACTATGTCACGTCCCCACTTTGTATTCGTGGATTTAAAATCCGTATACTGACTGTCAAAAAGACAGAATCCGTCATGGTGTTTAGCCGTCAGAACCACATATTTCATGCCCGCCCTTTTAGCTGCTTTGGCCCATTTCACAGGGTCGTAATCCACAGGGTCAAAAGCGTGGAAATACTTCATGTAATCTTCCTTTGAAATCTCTTCTGTACTCCTTACCCATTCTCCTCTGGCTGGTATGGCGTAAAGGCCCCAATGGATAAACATTCCGAATCTGGCCTCCTGGTACCACTTTACTCTTTTTTCATAAACATTCCGGTCAAACTTATACATCTATTATTTCCTTTCTCTATATCATGCATTTGCCCCTCTCCAGGCAAAAGCAGATTGCTTACAGACTTTCCTAAAGCATAACCACAACATAGCTTATTGTCAATTGGTTTCTATTGTTTTTTATTAGTTTTTATTGTTTCCAAGTATTCTAAAAGAATATAGCGTCCAACTTTATATTTTCGCTTTTCAAATTGTTTTAGAAAAGAATAAGCGGAAAGCTTGTTCAAAAAAACCAAAATCATTGAACAAGTTTTCCGCCTATATGTTTACTAAAACTTAATACTATAAAATTTAATATTGAACATTTAATACTGAAAATCCACATATCCCTGAAGCCACACGATGCCTTTAAACCTCCGGCCGGCCTGGGGTTCTCCCAGCAAATCGCCGCTGTTTACACACACATCCAGCTCCAAATCACTGCAGCTGATACGCATCTCGTAGATTTCATCTCCGGTTTTTACATTTTTAACCTTAGAACATTCCAGGATTTCTCCCATAATATTATATAAATCACATTCCATTCCATAAGGCATAAAATAGCTGTCTACAATACTGTAAATATCCTCATTTTCTACCCTCTGGGAAATCATGGAATATGTATCCATATCCTCTATGGTCAGACTCTCCATGGCCTCCTCATCCCCGTTTTTGGCGGCGGCTATCAGACGGCCCCGGTTTACGGTTTTTTCCCTTTCTTCCTGCTCTTCCATTTCCGGCTTCAGTACCGGCAGAAGAATAGTTCCCTTTTTAGCCAAACCAGAAAGTGTAACATTGCGCACCCCGGGAGAATAATTTCCCCGGTTTCTCTGGGTCAGATATTCTCCTGCATTCTGCAGGTAGAAAATCACCGTAACCCCTACCCTCATATCGTCGCAGGCTCCTGCATAGGATTCCTTCTGGGCATGCTTCTCAATAAAAACCTCTTCCTGCATGGTAATCCCGGTACCCTGGAAATAAGGAAAATAATATTCCATCTGAAACTGATTTTTTTCGTCATATTCCCCGCATACCGTAATTCCGAAATCACAGCCGTACATCTTAGACAGTTCCGTAAAGAGATGATTGCTTCTGTCCTCTACTACGGTCTTCTCGTCATAATTTTCTATCACATCCTGCAATATGGCGTCTAAATCCTTCTTTCCGGCTATATCTGAAAAACCGATTGCTTTTAAATAACTGTGCAATGAGCAACCTCCATTTATTTCTTAGGCTTGATTTCTGCCATGCCGCCCATGTAAGGACGCAGAGCCTCCGGAATCCTTACAGAACCGTCTGCCTGCAGATTATTCTCCAAAAATGCAATCAACATTCTGGGCGGTGCCACAACAGTATTATTCAATGTATGAGCCAGATACTTTCCGTCCTTTCCGTTTACACGGATTTTCAGACGTCTGGCCTGAGCGTCTCCCAGGTTAGAACAGCTTCCTACCTCAAAGTATTTCTTCTGTCTTGGAGACCATGCCTCCACATCCACGGATTTCACTTTCAAATCAGCCAAATCGCCGGAGCAGCACTCCAAAGTTCTTACAGGAATATCCATGGAACGGAACAAATCTACGGTATTCTGCCATAATTTATCAAACCACATTGGGCTCTCCTCTGGCTTACATACCACAATCATTTCCTGTTTTTCAAACTGGTGGATTCTATAAACCCCTCTTTCCTCCAAGCCATGGGCTCCCTTTTCTTTACGGAAGCAGGGAGAATAGCTGGTAAGTGTTTTCGGCAGCTCCTCTTCCGGAATCATGGTATCAATGAATTTTCCAATCATAGAATGTTCGCTGGTGCCGATAAGATATAAGTCCTCGCCCTCAATCTTATACATCATAGCATCCATCTCGGCAAAGCTCATAACACCGGTTACTACGTTGCTGCGAATCATAAATGGGGGCACACAGTAAGTAAATCCACGGTTAATCATAAAATCTCTGGCATAGGAAATCACGGCAGAATGAAGCCTTGCAATATCACCCATTAAGTAGTAAAAACCGTTTCCAGCCACTTTTCTGGCACTGTCCAGGTCTAATCCGTCAAAGCTTTCCATGATTTCTGCATGGTAAGGAATCTCAAAATCCGGCACAACCGGCTCCCCGTATCTCTGAACCTCTACATTTTCGCTGTCATCCTTTCCGATAGGCACAGAGGCATCAATAATATTGGGAATTGTCATCATAATTTTTTTGATTTTTTCTTCTACTTCTTTCTCCTCTGCAGACAGCTGCTCCACAGTTTCCGCATTAGCCGTAACCTTACGTTTTGCTTCCTCTGCTTCCTCTCTCTTGCCTTCCTTCATCAGTCCGCCTATCATTTTGGAAATCTTGTTTCTATCTGCTCTTAAAGCCTCCACCTGCTGCTTGATTTCCCTGTTTCTTTTGTCCAGCTCAATTACCTCATCTACCAAAGGAAGCTTGCTGTCCTGAAACTTATTTCTGATATTCTGCTTTACTACTTCCGGATTTTCTCTTAAAAATTTAATATCTAACATATTCTCCTCCTACTGCCTTCCCCTATGTTATTCCCGGGAAACGCTGCTTTATTACAGTTGACATAATTTTTGTATTATTTCATTTAAGTTTACATAACATTTTTCGCTATTTTTCAGTTGACATAACTTTTTATATATCTGACAAATCAAATTCACTTTCTTCTAAGCCGTAATTCACTGCTCTTTTCAGGGCTTCCACTTCTTCTTCACTTAACATTACATAGGATTCCCCATTTACTATCTCTTTAATATACAAAAAGCAATTTTCCCGGCTGTGTATGGCGTTGAGAAGAAACCCTGTATTATTTTTATCCAGCATAGCCAAAACAAAACTCAGTTTTCCTCCCATATCTTCGAAGGCATCATATTTCACAATTCCATACTTATGAAGAGAGTTGTCATACAGTTTTTCCAGCTTCTGAATATTTTCTGCGTTAATCTCTGAATTACTGGCCAGCTTCTCCACCATATCAAACTTTCTTTTAAACAGCTTTTCCAGGGATTGGGCATCTCTTCCCTTCATAAATAAATTGTATTTTCGATTCAGCCTATTAAGCCCCAGTGATAAATTGAACACACATACCAGAAGTATGACCACAACCACTAAAAGCATGATAAGTAAAACACCGGAGTAAGCCTGAATATTCTCTATCAATTTGTTCATATTAGTTTAAAGCTCCTCCATTCATCTAATGGTTTCCAACAGTTCTACAATCCGTTCCAGTTCCTCCTGGGAATAGTATTCTATTTCT
This sequence comes from uncultured Blautia sp., assembly GCA_902476765.1. Taxonomy (GTDB): domain Bacteria; phylum Bacillota; class Clostridia; order Lachnospirales; family Lachnospiraceae; genus Blautia. Next base: position 357 of record CABSEJ010000089.1, on the reverse strand, counting down.
ATTCTTCCTTTATCTTTACTTTTTCTCTTAATAGCAACCTTAGAACCAATGATTCCTTTTATTTTCTCCTCCAACTGCTCATAAACTAAATCCTGAGCATCACTGGAAGGGCGCTCTTCCTGTTTTTCTTGGGGATTTAAAAGCTCTTTCACCAATTTTTCTGTTTCTCTTACACTGAGCTTTTCATCAAAAACCTTTACAGCCGCCGCATGTTGGGCTTCCTTATCCTCAATGGCCAGCAAGGCTCTGGCATGTCCAGTGGTCAGCATTTCTTCTATCAGCATCTGCTGGACTCTTTCATCCAGTTTCAAAAGCCTCATAGAGTTTGTCACCGCTGTACGGCTTTTAGATACTCTC
>CABSEJ010000088.1 GCA_902476765.1 uncultured Blautia sp. | reverse complement strand
GCTACTGCTAAACCTTTTTTCATAGTTTTAAATTCTCCTTTTCTTCGCGGTCCTTATGTTTTTTCTCTCTCTCGCGATTACAGTTGTATCTTACTGTCCTTCTGTAAAATGCACTAGCTTTAAAAAGTAAAATCAATGTAAAAAAACAGACCTCAATGAGATCTGTTTTTTACACTTTACGATTATTTAATTTCTTTTACTCTCCGAATGTCATAAATTACGCAAATTCCTGCATAATCCATAATCCTTTTATAAATAGCATCTGCCGGATCATCCTGGTGACGATCTGGCGGATGAGGCAGGCGGCGCTGATAAACAACAGGCTCACTTCCCTGGTTTTTTTTGCCGGCATCCTTTCCAGGCTCCGGCTGCATTTTCTGCCCCTCATGGCCAGCCATGATATATTCCATATTTTCCAGCAGCTGTCCGATGATACGTGTTTCTCCCTTTCCCGGACCGCCATAAAGAACCTTGATCTCTTCCTTGTGCTTCCAAAGCTTCAGAAGCAGGTCATGTACATACTCAACGCTGCCGTTCACCGGCTTTCCAAAAGGCATGCAAAGCTCATCTCCACAGAACAGGATTCCCTCCTGGTCGTCCAAAAAAGCAAGACTTCCTACTGCATGGTCTGGAATCTTGAAGGTGGTAAGATGCCTTCCTCCAAGATCAAATACATAGCCTTCGTCAATCACCTGCACCGGATAAGATCTTGGGAAACAGATTCCCTCAAAGCTTGGAAATGGAATGGTTGCCAGTTTTTTTGTCTCTGCGGACATATAGGCACAATCAAAATAACTGTTATTTGCCGTATGATCAAAATGGTCGTGGGTATTGGCAATTCGTTTTACCGGTTTGTCTGTCAGGCTCTGACAGTATGCGCGGAGATTGCCACATCCATAACCGGAATCAATTACAAGCGCCTCATTTTCCCCCTCTACCAGATAAGAATAATCGCCATCACTTAAGATCTGCCAGGTTCCCGGTGCGATCTTTTCTGATTGGAAAAAAGACACATCCATAGGCTGGCGGCTTCCATCCTCATGCTCCAGCAGAATATGATGTTTACATAAAAAATCAATAGGGCTTCTTCGCTGCGCAAACAGCCAGTCTCCAATCGCCTCCAGATTATAAGCCTGCGGCCAGGTTGCCATATGGTAAAACCAGGGCTTGATATCTTCCAGTTCTTCCAATACGGAATCTCCCTCAAACCAGGTAAAAAAGATATGCTCTCCAGATCCGACAAGTGTTCTTACCTTCCTGTTCTGCTCCGGCAATGGTGCTTTTGCATCCAGGCTTCCTCTGGTAACTCTTCCGCCATTTTCTTCAATCTGCTTCATGCAGTCTCCCATAATAGGAAAGGCTTTAAAATCCTTTTCCGAAACAAGCGCCCAGATATTTTCTTTTTTCAGTGCACCACAGGTCTTAGGATTCCACTGTCCTGCCACCAGAAAACATCCGCCGAAAAATCCCGGATTGCGAAGCATCAGCTCCATCAGCATCATACATCCCATAGACTGTCCGGTTCCGTAAATTCTCTTTTCATCTACAGATGGTTGCAGGCGCAGCACCTCTTTTACCAGTTCTATGGTAGCATCCGCCTCCCAAGTCACCCGAAAATCATCATCAGCAGCCTGTCTGGGATAACAAGGAGCCAGTACAAAACACGGCTGCCGATTCTGCCAGTAGCTGGTCGCCCATACTGTCGCGCCTTTTCCCTGGGTAAGGGTTCTGGTCACATCCTCTGAACAGCTGCCCATGTCATGGATAAACAAAACCAAAGGATAGGTTTCCCCGGCCTGCATATTTTCCGGAACATATAAATTGTATGCCAATTTGCGTCCTGTCTCCTCACCAGGAACATCCGGGACCTGAAATTCAAACTGGTTAAACCGGTTCACTGCCTGCATGCATGCCTTGTCTATGTCTTCCCTAGTGTAGTTCTTTTCCGTCATATATGTTTCATCCTTTCATTTCTTCCAGAAGTCCAAGTGCTTTCCTTAGCAAAATCTCAGCAGCCCCGTTTCCAAAAGGAGAATTCATCGCTTCATATTTGCTGTTATCATAAGCGTCGCGCTCTGCCATATACTTGGCTCCGCCATTTACCATGGTGCATACCAGGGTATGGCGATATGGGGAAAAAGTCCGAAGCGCAATCCCGCTTTTGCAGTTCAGCTCCGGTTTCACACCGACCAGCGCCAGATTTCCCAGGCAGATCGCCTCTACTGTCGTCACTTTATCTTTTGCCGGAATGTATTCTGGTGTTTTCATTGGATGCAGTTTTTTCAGTTCCCGTTCCATTTCCTTTCCTGGCACCAAAAACTCTGTCTTTCCAAATTCCAGTTCCTGCATCATTTCTTCACATGTGATCTGTCCGGTTATCTGGCATACAGTCTCTCCCAGGCTGTTGCCAAGCTTTTCACAGATTCCAAAGCCCTCTTCCCGCCGGTCTGTCCGGATTTTTTCTCCACGGACAAAGGTTTCCATAACTGCTTTTTCTACCGGAGCCTGATCTCCTGCTGCCCCGATCAGGTACAGCGCAACAAAACCATCATCTCCTGTGTTCTTTTCCACATAGTCGCAGGCAATTCCTGCAACATCCGGACTTACTGCCTTTCCTCCTGCACTTAACGCAGAACCGTCAAGCACAGATGACTGTAGTCCATAATGGAAGACAGCAGCCATAGGCTTTCCATCTTCTTTGTTAATACGTACAACAGAGACTTTATGGTCGCAAAGCCCCGGACCTCCGGTTCCTACCCACCAGCCGTCCTCCAGCTGTACATCACGGTTACAGTTTATCAGACTATAGCCATCTCCAATTCCCATAGTAGCGTTCTGAAGGCCTGCAAAGCCTTTTCCAACTGCCTCCAGGGAAGCTCTTATCAGTTCTTCCCGGTATTTTGCTTTTTCTGCAATTCTCTCCGGATCTTTTAAAATAAAATCCGGCAATAAATGAGGTGCGGAAAAAGTGTGTGTAACGCATACCCACACATGATCCTCCTCAACCGGATAATTTTCTGCAATTTTCTTACGGATCGCATAAGTTTCCTCATCTGGCATAGACGTTATCTCAAGGGACAGCAGCACCACAGTCTGCCCGCTTTGGATCACAACCGCGCGCGCATTCAGGGTTCTGTGGATGACAGCAAAATCCTCTATTTCCAAATATTCTTCAGCCAGTATAATTTCTGATTTTCCTGCGCCAGCTTTCATACAGCCCCTCCTTACATTCCCTTCTGGGAATTATATATTTTTTTGTATCGCATACTTTTTTCCGTATACAACCATAAAATCCCAAGAACTGCTACCAGGATATACTCCTGCAGATCTTTCACCAGGTTAGAAGAAAAACCATTATAAGCCACTGTTATTCCCACAGCCACAAGAAGCATGGTGAGGGATAAGCCAACTGAAAGCTTCTGTGCCTTTTGAAGCTGAAGAGCGGTACTTTTGTACTTGTAAATGGTCATATCTCTTGGTGCAGATACATAAAAGAAAAGGATCCAGCCAAGCCATACATACCCCAGCATGCTAAAAGCCTGAAGCAGAGCTATCGCCGGATTTAAGTTGCAGTAAAGTCCCTTGGTTCCTGCTTTTGCAAAAAAGTACAGTTCCAGACCAAAGAGTACCACATAACACACCCGGAGAAGTGCCTGCATAACCGGAGTAAGCTCCTGTCTGTAATAAAATCCCTTATAGGTATACTGAAGATGGGTTCCGTTTCCACGTTTGTTCGAAACCCGATCTTCCTCATAATCCTCAAAATATTTCTGATAGTATCTGCCCATTTTTTCTCTCCTGGTTCATTTAAGAATTAATTTCTTCCACTCTGCAGCATGATACAAAATGGTCCTTGGAAACTTCCCGAAGCTCCTGTGGCTGATGACACTTTTCTGTTGCATAAGGACATCTTGCCGCAAAACGGCAGCCCGGTTTCGGCTCGATCGGAGAAACGATTTCTCCTTTCAGAATGATTCTCTGTTTCTGATGATGAATGTCAACGGAAGGAATTGCTGAAAGCAGAGCCTTGGTATATGGATGTAACGGTCTGTCAAACAGTTCCTTGGAAGTTGTGGTTTCCACAAGCTGTCCCAGGTACATAACACAGATGTTATCGGAAATGTGCTTTACTACAGACAGGTCATGGGTAACAAACATATAAGTGACGCCTGATTTTTCCTGCAGATCCTGCAGCAGGTTCAGAACCTGTGCCTGAATGGAAACATCCAGTGCGGAAACCGGCTCGTCACAGACTACAAAGGCAGGATCCAGTGCAAGTGCACGGCCAATTCCTACTCTCTGTCTTCTTCCTCCGTCCAGCTCATGAGGATATGCATACCTGAGACGTTCATCAATTCCTACCATCTCCATAATGCGGTCTGTCTCGTCACTCAGCTCTCCTTTTTTGAATTTTCCAGAAAGCTCCAACGGTTCACGTATGGTTTCCTCTACGGTCATTCTTGGATTCAGGGAAGCAAACGGATCCTGGAAAATGATCTGCATCTGCTCTCTTAACTGGTGAAGCTTATGTTTATGCACATGGGTAATATCCTCTCCGTTGAAGAAAATCTGTCCGTCTGTGCTTTCGTATAAGTGGATCAGGGTTCGTCCCAGAGTGGATTTTCCGCAGCCAGACTCTCCAACCACTCCCATTGTCTTTCCTTTTCCTATAGAAAAAGTCACATCATCTACTGCGTGAAGCATTCCCTTAGGAGTTTCAAAATATTTTTTCAGATGTTTTACTTCCATCAGATTCTCTGACATCTCTATTCTCCTTTCTGCTTCATGCCTTACTTTGGACAGGCTTTGCTGCCTTTATGCATCTGCATACATGGGTACCGCCAAGCCCTGTTAAATCTACTGCTGCCTTCTTACATTCTTCAGATGCATAAGGACATCTTGGTGAAAAAGCACAGCCAGATGGCAGATTACTTGGATCCGGCGGCATTCCTGCGATAGGGGAAAGCCGTTTTACATCCGAATGGATATCCGGAAGAGAACCAAACAGACCGATCGTATAAGGATGTGTAGGATGGTCAAAGATTTCCTCTTTGCTTCCGTATTCCACAATTTCACCTGCATATACAACAGCTACATTGTCACATACCTCTGCAACGATTCCCAGGTCATGTGTGATCATGATCATCGCTGTATTTAACTCCTTCTGGAGATTTTTGATAATATCCAGAACCTGGGCCTGAATGGTCACATCCAAAGCAGTGGTAGGTTCATCAGCCAGAAGAAGATCCGGGCTGCAGGCCAGTGCCATGGCGATTACAACTCGCTGTTTCATTCCACCGGAAAACTGATGTGGGTAATCACGGAATCTTGAACCTGGAATTCCAACCATTTCCAGCATTCTTTTTGCCTTTTCTTCTGCTTCTTTCTTGGAAGCATGTTCATGAAGGGCAATTCCTTCTGCGATCTGTGCGCCTACACGCATAACCGGATTTAAAGCTGTCATAGGATCCTGGAAAATCATGGAAATTCTTTTTCCACGGATTTTACGCATTTCCTCATTTGCCAGAGGGAGAAGATTTTTTCCCTCAAGAAGGATTTCTCCTCCATCTACCTGCGCAGGCGGCTCTGGAAGAATACGCAGAATGGATTTGGCGATTGTCGTTTTCCCGGCACCTGTTTCTCCTACCAGACCTAAAGTCTCCCCTTTTTCCAGGGAAAAAGAAACATTATTCACAGCATGGATTTCTTTTCCCTCAGAGGTATAATGTACGGTCAGATTTTTCACTTCAATAAAAGGAGTGGTATTCTTTTGAGTATTCACGATTTGTCCCTCCTATTTTTTCAGTTTCGGATCCAGTGCATCACGAAGTCCGTCCCCCAGCATATTCAAGGAAAGAACTACAAGTGCAATGGCAAGTCCTGGAAACAGTACCATATGAGGATAATCTCTCATATAAGTTCTTGCTGCGGAAAGCATAGCACCCCATTCCGGTGTAGGCGGCTGGACACCAAGTCCGATATAGCTTAAGGATGCAGCCATCAGAATAGTATTTCCGATTCCCATGGTAACCGAAACAATGATCGGGGAAATACTGTTTGGAAGAATGTGTTTCATGATCAGTCTTGGAACAGAGCAGTTGATAGTCTGCGCTGCTTCCAGATATTCCATTTTACGGACCCCCATGATCGAACCACGAAGAAGTCTTACAGTCATAGGAATTCCACCTATGGAAAGGGCAATGATGGTATTTACAAAACCGCTTCCCAGACAGGCTGAAATTGCAACTGCCAGAAGGATTCCAGGGATTGCCTGAAGGATATCCACAAGTCGCATTACAACAGTATCTACAATTCCACCAAAATATCCAACAATGGAACCAATAAACATTCCTACTACAGTAGAAATGATCGTTGCCAGAAATCCAAGGGAAAGGGAAGCTCTTGCTCCATAAAGAAGACGGCTGAAAATATCTCTTCCCATTTCATCAGTTCCACACAGATGTGCGAAAGAAGGACCGGAAAAACGTTCCAGCATGTTCATCTCGTCATATGCATAAGGCATGATCCATGGTGCCAGAAGCGCTACGGCAAATAATATAAGAATAATGACCAGACCGGCCATGGCCAGCTTGTTTTTACGAAGACGCTTCATTACCAGACTGAACTGGCTTTCTTTCTTTTTTCTTGTCTTTGCTGCATGTCCTGCAACAGCTGCACTGCCTGCCATTATTTTTTCCTCCTTTTCCAGCTTTTCTGCTGTCCTTCATACTGTGCTTTGATACGCGGATCAACATATGCGTAGATAATATCAACCAGCAGCATGATCAGACTGAATACTGCTCCAAGGAACAATACACCACCCATAACGATAGGGTAATCACGGTTGTTAATCGCAGATGTGGTATACATTCCGATTCCCGGAATAGAGAATACGGACTCAATTACTACTGTACCGCCAAGCATCATTCCCATACCATTTCCAACTACGGTGATGATCGGGATCAATGCATTTGGAAGCGCATGTTTATAAAGAATGTCCCGCTCAGACAGACCTTTTGCCCTTGCGGTCACAATATAGTCAGAACGAATGACCTCCAGCATACTGGAGCGTGTCTGCCTTGCCTGGGATGCAATTCCGGCAAAAGCATTTGCAATACAGGGAAGAATGAAATACTGGAGTCCGCCTACGCCATATGGTGGCAGCCATCCAAGTTTTACAGAGAAAAACAGAACCAGCATCATGGCAAGCCAGAAACCAGGAATGGAAACTCCTGCAAGTGCAATGATCATGCAGATACGGTCTGCGATTCCGTTCTGATGTACTGCTGCTGTAATTCCAAGTGGTGTACCGATTACGATCTGAAGAAGCATACAGATCAGGGCGATGATAAAGGTGTAAGGAAGTCTGTATAAAATACCGGACATAACAGACTGATTCTGAAAATAAGAGGTTCCAAGATCAAAATATAAAAACACCTGATTCAAATAAGAAAGTAAACGGACAAGATAAGGCTTGTCCAAACCCATTTCAATACGTTTTGCTTCAATAGCCGCAGGTGTGGCACCGTTTCCGAGAATGGCAACTGCCGGATCACCAGGGCAAAAATACATGATTGTAAAAATTACAATGGAGATTCCCAGAAGTACCGGGATCATCCAGAGAATACGCTTTACTGTATATTTCCACATATTCCAAGAACTCCTTTCCTTTGGCACGGCCACCGTTTTGGGGTAAAACGGTGGCTGACCAGGGCTGTGCCCTTTTTATTTTGCGTAAGTGCAGGCTCCAGGAAGGATCTGGTTACGGATGTCAAGTGCTACATCTGAAATCTTGTCAGAATGTACGATGTTGATCGGTCCTTCTACAACGCCATAACCATAGCATTTTTCAACCAGATAATCATGAAATGCTTCAATGCTCTCAGGGCCATAGGTCTCGGTGCTTAAAGCTGCTTCCATCAGGCTCTGAAGCTGGTCATCCTGGGTAAAGTTTGCAGCACCGCCGGTAAGGGACTCATAATCTCTCTTATCCCAGCAGAGCTTCCACTGATTTACGATGTAGTCTGTAGAACCTGTCGTTTTCAGAAGAATGTCAAATCCGTCTGCATTGTACTGCTCCTGCTGGCCCATCATCTGATCATAACCAACCAGTTCTACGGTTACACCAATCTGTCCCCAGTAAGCCTGAAGCATCTGACAGATCATCTCGTTCATTCCGGAATTGATGTATTCCAGTCTTAATGTAGAACCGTCATAATTGGACTGCTCCAGATACTCTTTTGCTTTATCTACATCATAATCATAATAATCTTCACTGTCCCACTCGCTGTTGTAGTCCGGATAAGTTGCATTTGCGAAATCTTTTACAGCTGTTCCGTTTCCATTAAATACGCCTACGTTGATTCCATCTTTGTCAATAGCATAAGCAAGTGCCAGACGGAGATTGTCATCATCCTTAAATACGGAACTGTCAGACATATTGTACTCTACGTCATAAGTCAGGTTATCCATTACAACGCTGACTGCATTTCCATCTGAGAACTCGCCGCCCTCTTCAAATTTGGAAATATCTGTATCCGGAACACCGTTGGAAATGTCTACAGAGTTTGTATAAAGTGCAACGGTATGCTGGGAAGCCTCTGTGATTACAGAGAAGTGGATTTCTCCTACATTATGGATACTTGTTCCATGTACCAGTGATTCGTCTGTCTGCCAGTAATCTCCGGTATCTTTCATAACGATCTCAGAACCTGGTACATAGCTGTCTACCAGATATGCGCTGGTTCCAACAGGTGTGGTTGCCATCTGGTCTGGAGATGCTTCATAAGCTGCCTGTGTTACAATGGCACATTCCAGCATAACGTTCTCGAATTCTCCGATTTCCAGATCTTTGTTAAATTTAAACTCTACATGATAATCATCTGTTGCAGTTACACTGTCGATTACGGAAAGTTTTCCATAGTTCTTTGTTGCGATTGCAGATTCAAAGCTGAATACAACATCAGAAGCAGTCAGTGGATTTCCTTCTGCATCATGAATGTAATCATAAAGCTCTACATCATAAGTTTTCGGATCTACCTCGTCCCAGCTCTTTGCAAGTACTCCATATGCAACGCCGTCTTCTCTGGTGATCAGATACTCATATGTGGTAAAAAGAACTGCAATACGTCCCATGGACATTCCTGACCAGGGGCCCATATTCTCCGGATCTGCCATAATTCCTACTGTAACAGAATCGGTTTCACCTTCTTCGGCTGCAAAAGCAGTTGTTCCTCCGAATGCAAATGTTGCCATCATACTTGCTGCAAGGATAAGTGCGATATTTCTTTTTCTCATGATATTCTCCCTTTCTTCACTGACATTTTCAGCATTTTTTCTTTTACTTTTCTGCTATAGCATCTTTTGACTCGTCATTTTGTACATCTCTTCTTTATAATCGTATTATACTTTATGATTTTTCAACAAGCAATCCGACTTAAAAAGGCTTTTATGCTTAAATTGCATAAATCGACCGTACCCATTCCACCATTTCTCCTGGATAATCAGCTCTTCCATGGACTTCATTCCACACAATTTCGTAATCCACATTGGTCTTTCCACATTCCATCAGTTTCAGGGCAAGAATCATGGTCACAGTCAGCGAAGTGTCCGCATCTTTTGCCCCCACCCGGATTCTGTAATAAGGCGCAGTTTTTTCTTTTCCTATATAATTCAGCGGATTTAATAATCTCTTTTGTCTGGCAAGCTCTTTGTCTCCGCAGATTTTTTTATAGCCAGGAAGATATCTGGCAGTTTCACCGGGATACTCCTCTTTCAGGTCTTCCATAATCCCGGCCAGCTGGGTGTTAAAATGTCTCTTATCTATACCACTGGTTCCAAACTCCTGATTCTCTGCCTGGATCAGATCCAGATCGTCAAAAGCGGGGCAAAGTTTCAGACGTTTATGATAATCCTGTTCCATTTCGTTTATAGAAGAAATACATGTTTTTCCATCCTTGAAACGAAGCCAGGAATACTGCTCCAGTTCCTGTCTCTTTTCTGGAAATTTCGTCACGTATTTGTCTGCGGCTTTCTCCAGCTGTTTTTTCAGCCAGACACTTCCATTTCCACCATGGTCTTTGGCTATTTTTAATAATTCACCTGTATCCGGATTCTTCAGCTCCAGCGAGTTAAAATATTCCACATATTTTTCTCCCATTTTCCTGGAAAGACTTTGTGCAAACGGGCTTAAATTTCCCTCCCCAAAGCCAACAAAGGGCATTCCTGTATAATGTGTCTGGCCTTCAAACATCCATTCATATGCGAAATCGGCATGATCCAGATCCGAGATCGGGCAATAGCACTGTGCACCGAAAATCTGGTCACTTTGGGTAAGGTCTGCTCCCATCTCTTTCCATTCTTCTTCATAGTCTGCGCAGTCACCTGTACAGCCAAGAAGGGTACTCATGGCGCCCCCTGCACTGATTCCTACTGAAATGATGCGCTCCATGTTTCCAGGAAGCACACTGGCATTTCTTTTCAGGAAACGGATTCCAGCTTTTAGATCAGCCACGGATACAGGAGCTTTTCCGCAAAATACCCCTTTTTCATCTACAGAGCTTCTTCCCCGGCAGCCGCAGGACACATAAACAAAACCAGCCAAAACAGCCTCCACTCCCATAGAACGGTGGTCATCCAGTTCAAAGGGCTCTGCTTCATGGTATCCTGCCAGTCCGTTTTCAAAAATAACCGGTGCCGTGCTGGCGGTATAGCCCATTCTGATTTCCTCATGCAGGACGTTTCCCTGCCCATCCAGGTATTCAGCCGGGACAAAGATGTTCATAGACTGTTCCTTTTGTACTCTTGGTTTCTCACAATAGCAGACCTGCTCCAGTTTGTAGCAGTTCCATTCTTTTAAATAAATCCATTTTTTCTTTTGTTCTTTTATATCCAGATTTCCCATTGCTTTTCCTTTCTGTTCTTTACATAAATAGAACCCTCGTGATTTCTGCGCTTCCATTCTCACTGCTTTACGCCTCACGAGGGTTCTCATTCTATTTCTCACTCACGGTCTCATTTTCTTTTACATAAGTCTGCACATATCCCAGAAAACTTTTCAGGGGATCTGCAATTTTCTTATTTTTCTGATAGACCAGACAAATACTGGTTGTAACATAGGGAACTACATCAACCAGGACCACATCTTCATAGGTCCTGCCAGAAATCGGCCTTCTTGTAAGTACCGCCACACCCATCTTTTTCGCAACCAGATCGATCAGATTCTCTCCCCGAAGGCCTGTAAACGCTACATTGGGTTCAAATCCGGCTTCCCTGCAGGCATTGACACAGATGCTGTACATGGTTGTATTTTTATTCAAAAACAAAAACGGCTCATTCTGTATTTCTTCCAGTGACAGATATTCCCGGTTTGCCAACGGATGATTCTTCGGTAATATGGCAACCAGATGATCTGTTGTAAATGGAATTTTGTTAAATCCGTCAAATAATCCATCCTTGTCCCTGACAAAGCCGCATTCGCATTTTTCTTCCAAAAGAAGCTGTAGAATCTGGGAAGAATCTGCTTCCAGTATGTTCAGCTTATATCTGGGATTAGCCTGTTTAAAACCAGCCAGCACATCGGTGATATTGTACCGGACCATGGACGGAATCGAGGCAACGGTGATCGTAGAAGAAACTTCGCTTAAATAGCTCTGAAGCACATTTTCATATTCTTCCTGTATTTCCACCATCTTTTTGGCATATGGCAAAAATGCCTGTCCGAAACCATTTAACACTACTTTTCTGGTCGTCCGGTCAAATAAAGGAGAACCAAGATCCAGCTCAATGCTTTTTATGTGTCTGGATAAAGATGACTGGGCTATAAATAAAGCATCCGCAGCTTCCAGATAGTTTCCCGTCTCCGCCAGCACCACAAACTCACGAATATAGCTTAATTCCATAAATTTGCCGTCCCCTCCACTTCAAAATCCTTTTGTCAGTTACATACAATCTCATTGTCTGTTTACCAATATATTTTAGCACAAGTCCCCAAAAATTCCCACTGTTTTTGATTTTTTTCATACAACAGTGGGAATAAAAGAAAAATTTTCTGTTGTTTAAAGCTTGTAGATGCTTCTTGCATTTTCACCAAGAATCTGGTTTTTCTCTTCTTCTGTAAGTTCCAGCTGTTGGATAAATTCCGGTCCACCGGTCAGCCACTCTGCTCGTACCGGATAAGAGGTTCCAAAAATAATGTGGTCTGCACCGAGAATTTTCACTGCACATTCCAGCAGGTCTTTTCCCCAGGGCTGTGCATGGGATACTTCATAATAAATATTTTCCCGGATCTGGTCACAGAAACGGTCTGTATCTGTTTCAAAACGTTTTACGGTATCCTGCTGGGCACCTGCCGGTTTCCTACGGAACATGGAACTCAGGTATGAGAAAAATGCGCCTCCCAGCATGGAATGTACCAGTTTTACATCCGGGCACTCATCAAACAGCCCGCCAAATACTTCGCGGCCAATGGCAATGGTCTGATCCATACAGCGGCCATAGGAGCGACGCAGATTGGTGTAATCTGTAATGGACTGATGATCAACCGGGATGGGAGAATGATGGACATAGGCTGTCATTTTCATTTCATTCAGTTTCCGGAAAAAAGGACGGAAGATTTCGTCATCCAGATACTTGTTTCCATAATGGGAGGAAATCTGTACCCCAGTCATTCCCAGCTCTTTTACACAGCGTTCCAGCTCATAGAGAGCTTCTTTTCCACCATAAGGCGGAACCACTGCAAGTGCTGCAAATCTGCCATTTCCTTTTCTCACATGTTCTGCAAGACCATCGTTAAATTTTTTACACATTTCAAGGGAAAGCCAGGTGTGACAACAGGGAATCTTCAGGACGGCTTTCTTCACACCAGCCTTGTCCATATCTTCCAGCTGCTTTTCTATCCGGTATTCTCCCTGGACATAATTCAGGTTCTCACAGCCTTTGGGTTCCTCCAGCACGATCTGTTTCTTTGTGGTGCCCGGGATTTCTTCGCATCTTGCATGCACTCCATATACTTCCGGAATACATCTCATAAACTCTTCCAACATTTTTTCATTGGTGAATAATTCTTCCGGAAGCCAGTACATATTCGCATCAATTGTCATTTTGGTTCCTCCTTACAATTTATAGAATATTGATAACCAGCTTTCTTATAGTCTGAATTATATCTAAGATGTTTTGCACAAGCAATTCGATTCCATTTTGCATTTATCCGCAACATGCATAAATAGGAAATTATACAAGCTCTAACCTATTTGCTTCCTCCAAGATAGCCTTCATTTACAAAGGTCTGCCACGGCCAGCGTCCGTGCATTTCCCAGTTTTCCCCAATTATATATCCTGGCTGTGCTGTGATTCCGGTACAATCAGCCGGATCAAGAGGCATATCGTCTGCATTGTCATATACTTTATCACAGGTATAGGTAGTGCCATCTACTTCTACCTCTTCAGTCTGGTCATAGACTCTGGCAAAAGATCCGGTGTT
>CABSEJ010000087.1 GCA_902476765.1 uncultured Blautia sp. | reverse complement strand
GTTGTCGTCAATCGACGTAGCCACCGCTACGCCTCATTCCTCCGCCTTGCAGAATGAAAATTCATTCTACGTCATTATGCTGAAAATGAACGTGCCAGTACACTAGGCTGAACTGTTACGAAGCATATGTCAACATAATTGAGGATGTTGATTTTCTGAAGCCCAGAGAATACAATAAAAATACATAGCGTCTATGCACTGATTTGGTAATATAGAAGAAAGGAAAGGCGGTAATGAGATATGGGCTATGATTTTTATAAAAGAGCAGCATTTGTATGTCAAAGTATCCCTTATGGAAGAGTGGCTACATATGGGCAGATAGCTTTGCTCTGCGGCAAACCGAAGAACGCCAGACAGGTGGGATATGGCTTGAGGACAGACCGGCTGGGAGAAAAAATACCGGCTCATAGAGTGGTGAATGCCAAAGGGATATTAAGCGGAGCAGCGGCTTTCGAGACGGCGGATTTGCAGAAAAGGCTTTTAGAACATGAGGAGGTTCCGGTGATATATACCCAGGAGGGATGGCAGGTAGATTTGAAAAAATATCAGTGGAAGACCAGGCTGCAAGAGGCAGAGGAATTCAGAGCTTTATTTGAAATTAACGGAATCTAAAGGAGAAATGAGGGTGAGCAGAATCAGATGCATTGTAACGGATTTAGACGGAACTGCGCTGAATCCCCGGGGACGATTAAGCGATAGAAACAGAAGAGCAATAGAAGCCGCTATTAGTCAGGGCATCCAGGTGATAATCGCCAGCGGCCGTTCCCTGGAATCCCTTCCTGGGGATATAAAAGACATAGAGGGTATCCGCTATGCCGTTACTTCTAACGGAGCGGCGGTGTATGATATTCAGACAGGGACTTGCCTGCGGCAATACAAATTAGAAGCAGAGACTGTAGAAGAAATCCTCAGGGAAACCCGGGAATGGCCGGTGGCGCTGGAGGGTTTTATTGATGGAAAGCCGTATGCCCAAAAAGAGTATGTGGAGAGACCGGTAAGCTTTGGGGCTTCTGGGCGGGCCGTGGGATATATACAAAGCACCAGAACCCCTATTGAGGATATGAGAGCTTTTCTCAGCTGTCACAAGGAAGAGCTGGAATCCATAGATGTGGTGGTAAAAAATGAGGAAGAAAAGAGAAAATTGTGGAAAACTCTGGAGCAAAATGTCTCTAATGTGTATATTACCTCCTCCGTGCCTCAGCTTTTAGAGATTTCCCATGAAAAGGCAGGGAAAGTTTCCGGAGTGTCGTTCTTGTTGGAGCGATTGAATTGTCCCAGAGAGGCCTTGGCTGCTTTCGGAGACGGAGACAATGACAGAGAGATGCTGGAATATGCAGGCCTGGGCATTGCTATGGAAAATGCAGCCCCTTCCTGTAAAGCGGCAGCAGACTTTATCACCGGCTCCAACCAGGAGGACGGAGTGGGAACTGCAATATTGGGGATACTGGAGGGAGAAATTACCAATACGGATTAAGACTACCAAAATCCAATTTTCAGCAGTATAATAAATTTACAGTGAAAATTCCGGTCTGTGGCTGTTCAGACAACAAGCAGGAAAGAACGAATGTACAGCTATAGGCCGGCAGGACGGTGAAAACTTATAGGGAAACAGGAATAGTTGCGGGGCGGGAAAATGGAGAAAATTAAGATTTTTTTGGTAGATGATGAGGCAATCATTTTAAAAGGGCTAAGGACTACATATTCCTGGGAAAAATGGGGAGCAGTGGTGGTGGGCGCATCATCAAATCCCAGGAAAGCAGCGGACGAAATTTTGGAAAAACAGCCGGATGTTGTTATAACGGATATTCGGATGAAACAGATGACGGGATTAGAACTGATTCAGGAGGTGGACAAGAGGGCAAAAAAGAAAAGCTTGTGGATAGTTATCAGTGCATACCGGGATTTTGAATATGCACAGAAAGCATGTGAACTGGGAGCATTTACCTATCTTTTAAAGCCCATTGAGGACAGCAAAATGGAGGAGGCTGTTCTTAGTGCAGCCAAAACAATACAGCAGAGCAGGAAGAATAAGAAAATTCTACAGGATTATGAGCACTTTATAAAAAACAACAAAAAAGATTTTGAAAACTATATGGTGGGGAAGTTTAGCGGAGACCAGATAGATGAGGATGAGCTCCAGGACGCATTAGTTCGTTTTGGTAGAAACGATTGGGACAGTTTATTTTATCGGGCCGTCTGTATAGATTTTGTGAGAATGCAGGATGGGAAATATATGCAGGCTGTTACCCAGGAGGAGATTGCCGGGTTTCTGGAAAATAGTTTGGGTGAAGATTATCAGTATTTTTATTTTCAGAATGAAAGCGGCTACAGGATTATTATATTTGCAGCTTCCAGTGAGGAATATCTGGTGCTTCCGGTTCTTGAGAGGGAATTGGATATGTTGAAGCAGAGGTTTGCCGTAGATTTCCGGTATGGAATATCCGGGTTGAGCAGAGCCATAAAAGGGTTAAAAGAGGCATATGTCCAGGCAGTTGAAAATATGGAGCAGACAGAGGAAAACCTAAGGGACGTAAGAGAACTGGATGAAATCCGCAGTCACGCCAGAAATTATATCAGCCAGGCAGTTGGTTATGTGCAGGAACATTTAGATGACGAATTTTTGAGCGTGGGGACAGCCGCAAGGGAGGTACATTTAAATCCTGTATATTTTGGGCGGCTTTTCGGCCAGGGAATGCAGAGGTCTTTTAAGCAGTATCTGTTGGAAGAAAGGATGAAGCTGGCAAAAAAGCTATTAAAAACAACAGATGATACCATAACAGAAGTCTGCGAAAAGGTGGGGATACCAAACCCTTCCTATTTTACACAGCAGTTTAAAAAACATGTGGGCTGTCTGCCGACAGAGTATAGGAAAGTAAAGGATGAAGAACAGTAAGAAATTTTACGGCATACGCAAAAAATTAGTGGTCTTTACCATTCTTGCGGCAATTTTGCCTCTTGGCATTATGGGGGTTATTTTGGCTGGCTCCATAAACAGAAATGTAACGGACTTGAATCTGGAGAATTATTCTCACAGTAACAGTAAGATGATTGGCAACTACCAGATGATGGAGCAGGGCTTTGATGAGTTGACCAAAAATTATATCACCAATTCCTATATCCAGAAATCCTTGGAGAAAAAAGAACTGCTGCCCCAGGATAAAGCATATGTCAACAGAAGTCTTTGGTATCCAAATAATCAATATACGGAATATGTGATATTTATTGACAATAAAGGGAATGAATACTTCTCTAATCAAGTCATAGAAGATGTAAACCCAGAGGATATTTTGTCAGGGGAATTATGGGAAGCTCTTCAAGATAGTTATTCTATGACAAAAATTATGTATAGCACCATCAATCTGAACGGAAAAGAAGATTCCGGTATTTTTCTGGTTCGAAATATACGACATATGGAGCAAAATGTAAGTCCGGGAATCCTTATTGTGAAGCTGAATCAGGATTTCTATGATAATATTTTTTTTGATGTGAACCGGCACACCCCGGCAATTTATGGGATGATTACATTGGAAGGGGAAATCTGCTGCAAGACCGGAGGAGAAGGACAGGAAGAAAAGATTAGCCGGGAAATTTTGAGAAAAGCCCGGGAAGAGCTGCCAAAGGAAGCCGGGGAAGTGGTTCATTTTGAAGCAGACAGCAAAATTTGTTTTGCTAATACAGATAAAAATGGAGAATTTATTTTTCTTTCTGTGGTACCGGAGTCAGTGATTCAGGCTCCGGCCAGAAATTTTTTGAAAAGCCTTGGCTTGACCATGCTGGTTTCTGTGATTGTCTGTGTGGTTATGTCTGCCTTTGTATCACGGCCTCTTCGAAAATCCATTTCAGGTATCAGCCGGATTATGAGCCATTTTGGCGAGGAGAGCCTGAATCAGGAAATACAGATTAGCACTAACACAGAACTGGACCAGGTAGCAGTTTCCTATAATAAAATGCTTAAACATATAGGAAACTTAATGGAAGAAGTGAAAAAAGAGCAAGAAGAAATTCGTATTAACGAATATAATTCTCTGGTCTATCAAATCAACCCTCATTTTCTATATAATACACTGGATAATATACATATGCTGGCCAGGATGGATGGAGATGAGACAATGGTGAAACTTATCCAATCTTTATCCCGAATGCTCAGAATCAGTATCAGTAAGGGAGAAAACGATGTTTCTCTTAAAGATGAGCTGGAGCATGTGAAATGTTATCTGAATATAGAACAGATAAGAAATGAGAACCTGTTTCAATACGAGATAGAAGCAGAGGAGACTATTTTGCAGGTTAAGATTCCTAAGATTATCCTGCAGCCTGTGGTGGAGAACTGTATTAAGTATGGATTTGCTGAAATGGACCAAGGAGGAAAAATCAAAGTAGAAGCAAAGGCAGTGGATGATTTTATGGTGCTGCAGGTCAGCAATAACGGAAGTGTCATGGAGACGGCTGTCCTGGATAAGCTTAATCAGATGCAGTATCAGGGAATGGAAGAGATAAAGCGGGCATTTCCCCAGAAAAAAGGGGGATACGGAATATCTAATGTGGTGTGCAGACTTTGCCTCAGATATGGAAATCTCTTTCATATTCATTATGAAAGTTCTCAGGAGACAGGCACGGTTTGTACCATTCGTATACCCATGACAGCAGAGTCTGAGGCAGGATGAAAATTAGTATGTGACCAAGGTGTAAAATAAAGAAAGCGCAGGACAAAATGCAGATTGTCCTGCGCTTTCTTTGATATGGTAAGGTGGAAGCGCCATTTCGACTGTTTGGACTCTTGTATGCTGAGGGGAGGGATAAAAGATTAACTATATATAATATGTATAAAAAATGACAATACAGATATAATTTTTTGTATATATTGGACGATTTAGGTTGCTATAATACAGTCATCAAAAGAAAAGGGGGTTCTTATCTATGAAAAAGAGAAACATGATGAGGATTTTAAGTTTAGTCACTGCATTTGTATTAGCCGGATGCGGAGGAGGAAACAGCAGCAACAGCGGCGGAGACGGTAAGGATTCAGCTTCGGATAGTCAGTCATCAGAAGAGAGTGGAGAAGAAGTGAAGATTCCCATAATTATCACTACTGGTGCCAATGACGCCATGGATATTCAGATGAAAGAAGTAGTAGAAGACTTTAACGAGGAATACAAAGGAAAATATCAGATGGATGTGGAATATCTGGCCGGGGCCTCGGATGATTACCGTTCAAAATTAAAAATGTTGAATGCTTCTAATTCCCTTCCGGCCTTGATTCAGGTTGGACCGGAACCGGCATTTTTCGATTTGCTTGTGGAAAACGACAGATTGGTGGATGTAGCGCCTTATCTGGAGGAGGACCAGGAATGGAAGGGGCAATTGATGCCCCAGGGTATTGATGCATTTACAAGAGACGACGGTAAAATGTATATGATTCCCGGTGCAGGTCTTCAGCTTTCTGGATTTTATTATAATAAAGAACTATTTGAACAAGCGGGAATTGAGGAATTTCCTGAGACCTGGGATGACTTTTGGGAGGCATGCGACAAATTGAAAGCAGCAGGAATACCTGCATTATCCCTTCACACAACGGAGACAGCCTGGTGCCCCATGCTTCTTGCTACAGCTTATTTAGGAGGCACAGAGGAAGGACAGGAATTTATGGCCCAGCAGTTCCCGGATGATTTCGATACTCCGGAATTTAAAGAAGCAATAGAAGTTCTGAAAAAGCAGTTTGATTATACTACATCAGACGCTGTAGGAGGAACCTATGCGCTGGCCGCCAATAATTTCTTCAGCGGAAATACGGCAATGATAGCCAACGGTCCCTGGATGATGTCAAGTCTTACTGACCCGGATTATGCAGCAGAAGGCTTTGCAGATAAAGTAGGCTATGCAAAATATCCCGGAGATGTGATGATTGGTTCTATGGAGCAGACAAGCTGGTGTATTACCACAGACCATGGCCAGGATGTTATTGACGGTGCCATTGAATTTATGAAATTTTACACAAAGCCTGTATACAGCACAAAGAGAGCGGTTGAGGCAGGAGAATTGTCCTCTGTAGTAGATTTTCCGCAGGATGAGTATGATAAAATGATTGCTCCTATGAAAGATTGCGTGGATGCTTCTTCAGATGTAAGTATTGTGCTGCCCAGTTATCAGACAAAATGGGACCCGGTATCTCAGAATGATGTATTTGGAAGAGAAATTCCAAATTTAGTGTCAGGAAGTATTACTGTGGATGAGTTTATCCAGATGATGAATGAAGGTGCTGCACAGTATAAACAAGATATAGAATAGGCAGAAGGTGATGGGGATGAAACAGAAAAACAAAGTCTGGATTGTTATTTTTTTAGCGCCTACGCTGTTGATGTTTGTATTGGTTTATCTTGGGCCTATGGTTCTGGCTTTGGTTTCCAGTTTTACGAAATGGGACGGAATGCAGAGTATGCGCTTCATCGGCCTGGAAAATTATATACAGATATTCCATGATTCCGTATTTCATGCATCCCTTTGGCATACTTTGCTCTGGGCGTTGCTGGCCGTGGCAGTGCATGTTCCCTTTGGCGTTTTGGTAGCGCTGGTGCTGAAACGAAAAAGGCGAGGCTGGAGATTCACCAGGTCTGTGTTTATGCTTCCCAATATTATCTCCAGGTCTGCGCTGGCGCTGATGTTTGTATTTATCTATAAGCCGGATGTGGGAATTCTGAATATGCTGTTAAAAACTATAGGCCTGGAACATCTGACCAGAAACTGGCTGGTGGATTCTCAAACTGCATTTTTAAGTGTTACAAATATCTGGCTATGGTATGCAGCAG
The DNA here is from genome assembly GCA_902476765.1 of uncultured Blautia sp. Lineage (GTDB taxonomy): Bacteria > Bacillota > Clostridia > Lachnospirales > Lachnospiraceae > Blautia. The sequence goes on along the minus strand of CABSEJ010000087.1, from coordinate 6,792 downwards.
TGATTACATTGATTGTCCTGGCGGAGCTTAGCTCTATTTCTTCGGAGATAGAAGATGCCGCCAGGATTGACGGAGCCACAGCAAGGCAGGTGGACTTATATATATATCTTCCTCTGCTGAGAAGAGCCATTGGGACAGGAGCCATTGTAGCTGTCACATCAGTGTTTAAGGAATTTGAGTCTATTTATATGACGACCAACGGAGGACCCGGCGATTCCAGTATGACCATTTCAGTGATGATGGTAAACAAGATTATTCAGAGCAATCAATACGGGTATGCCAATACGCTGGGAATTCTTCTGCTGGTCCTTGGTATTCTTGTGATGCTGCTTTGCAATAAATTATTTCGCATGGACACGGTAGATTGAGAGGTGGAGAGAGATATGAAAGGCAAAAAGCAGACAGGACAGAAAATATTTGATTACTTTATTATGGGGATTGTAATTCTGATTTCACTGTTCCCTTTCCTGTGGGTTTTTCTGTCCTCCTTTAAGACAAACAATCAAATCCTTTCCTCTAGTTTTTCTCTGCCTACTTCTTTTTATACAGAGGGATACAGAATTGCATTGGAGAAAGTGGATATAATCTCACGGTTTTTTACTTCTCTGCTGGTGGCTGGAATCAGTACTGTGCTGGCAGTGGTGCTTTATTCTATGGCAGGGTATGTGCTGGCCAGAACAGAATTTAAGGGAAAGAAGTTAATCTTTATGTTACTGATTTCTTCCATGCTGATTCCCTCCAATGCTATGGTGCAGCCGGTTTATTTTGTAATCAATAAACTGGGGCTGTATGATACAAAGGCAGGACTTATCCTTATCTATACCGGATTCGGAATGGCCCTGAGCCTGTTTTTGATGAAAAATTTTTATATGTCGATTCCAAAGGAACTTGAGGAGGCAGCATATATGGATGGAGCCGGATTTTTGAAGACATTTACGAAGGTTATGCTTCCTCTTAGTAAATCCGCTATGGCAAGCTCTGCAATACTTACCTTCATTTTTTCCTGGAATGAGTTTATGTATGCTATGCTGCTGACTTCCAGCGAAAAGAACAGGACATTGCCGCTGACAATTAAATATTTTACATCTACGTTCAGCTTCAACTACTCTTCTATGTTTGCGGCTCTTGTGATGTGTATCCTTCCAACGGTAATAGTATATGTGATTTTACAGGAACAGATTGCAGAGAGTATGGTTGCAGGTTCCGTTAAAGGATAAGCAGTATGAGAATGCGAAAGAGAGGAAATTCTTATGGATTATCAGATTATAGATGCACCGGATTATCTGGAACAGCTTATTATCTATGAAATAGCCACAAAAAGCTTTACTTCACCTAATGGTCCGGAGTCAGGTACCTTTGCTTCTTTGGAAGAAAAGCTTCCCTATTTGGAGGAGTTAGGTATCAATGCTGTCTGGCTTACTGGTCATCAGCTTTGCCATGAAAGCCATTTTTATAACATTTGGACAGAATATGCCTGTATCCGGCCTGACCGTATAGACCCCAGTCTGGGAACTGAGGAGGAATTTAAACATTTCGTGGATAGCGCCCACAGTCATGGAATTAAAGTCTTTCTGGATGTTATTACCCATGGCGTTATGGAGGACAGTCCAATTGTAAAAGAACATCCTGATTGGTTTGCAGGAGGCTCATGGGGAATGAAGGATTATGACTGGTACGGCGGACATGCTGATTTGGATAAATGGTGGGTGGATACATGGCTGTGGTACATAAAAGACTTTGGAATTGACGGTTACCGTCTGGATGTGGCCCATTATCGTAACGACCTTTGGGCGCTCATTCGGAGAAAAGCCTCTGATATGGGAAAGAAAATAGTGATTATTGCAGAAACCGGACCAGCTATCTGCGGCGTGACAGACATCTTACAGCACGGCGAGGCCATAAGCCACAATCATGGCCTGAATCGTTCTTTCAGAATGCTGCATGATGTGGCTGGCTATTGCAGAGACCGGGTAGTAAGAGCCAATGAGAGGTATGAGGTGAAAATTTTTTATGAAGACGGAACAGTTCAGGACAGCAGGGATAGTTCATGGTTTGGAAAAAACAAAGTGCCAGAGGTAATCTTTGAGGGGGATATTACAAAAGAAGTAGTGTGTGGAGACGACAGCACAGCCTATCGTATTCAAATGGGAAGACTGCGTGTTGAGAATATTCATGAGGAAAAGTCTATCCGAAACATCCAGGTGACAGATAAGGACGGGCAAGTATGGAACAGCAATTGCAATCTGGAAGATGTTTTGGAAATAGATTATACTGTAGAATATGTAAAACGTAAAAACAAACTGCAGGCAGAGTTTCCGTTAAGAATTCAGGACGGACAATTTTTATCGGTTCAGCTTAGCTGCCATGATAATGGATGGACCGGATTTCCGGAGACGGAAAATCCTTATGGGGCAAAAGGAAGCCGTTATTTAGCGGGATATGCGGCACTTTTGGCACCGGGGATTCCAATTTTTATGTCCGGAGAAGAGTTCAATGCAGATTACCGTCCCCTACCCCAGCTTGCTCCCGGTCTGTACGGAGAGGGAGAGCCGGGTAAAGGCCGCTGGTTATATGGAAGCTGGATAGATTGGGAACAAATAGAGAATCCGGAAAAAGCAGAGATGCTGGAGGATGTGAAGCGTATTATACAAATCCGAAAAACCTATCCTCACCTGATACACCCCGGAAAAATGGGAGAGAATACAAGTAATTTCTGCCCTGTGGATTATGAGGCAGATGCTATACTCCCCATTCCCTATTGCTACAGGGATGGAGATGAAATACTTTTGATTGCCGCTAATGCTGACACAGAGAATGACATAGAGATAAAACTGGATTTATCAAGCCTGCTGCATGCGGAAAAGAGATATGAGGCAGAGGTTTTATTCGGAGAGACGTCAGAAGAAGAGAAAGAGGCAGTTTGGAAGGGAGAAAATCTGTTGGAACATAAATGGCTGATTAAGAGAGATAAAACCAGCCAGGGTGGCTTGATGGTTCTGAGAATAAAAGAAATATAGAAAGGACAGGAGTTATCCATATGAAAGAGTATATGAATTCATATGAACGGTGTCTGGCCGCTATTCAACTTCAGAATGTAGACAGAATGCCTACGGATTTACATAATTTTCTGATGTGTGCAGAAGAGTCAGGTATGGATTTCGGAGCATTTGTTCTGGATGACAATATGATGGCCAGAATGCAGATAAGCATGTGGGAAGAGTTTGGACACGATATGCTTTTAATTGAAAATGGAACGGCAACACTTGCCCAGGCTCTTGGCTGCGGTGTGGTATATAGGGAAAAAGGGGCTCCTGTGGCCCATACTACAGCAATCAAGAAGCTGGAGGATATTGTAAACCTGGAAATGCCGGATAACTTTTGGGAAAGTCCGCTCTTAAAGGCTCAGCTTTTGACAGTGGAGCGACTGGTGAGGCATTTTGACAAGGAGACGTTTTTGATTGGACGAGGAGACCAGGGCCCCTTTAGTCTGGCCTCTCAACTTTATGGCATGGACCGGCTGCTGGAAGATTTAATGGATGAAGATGCGGAAGAAGAAATCCACAAACTATTGGATTTTTGTACCACAGTATGCATTGCTTATCATGAGCGATTGCTTCAATTGGGGGTTCCTATGACCTCAATGGGTGACAGCACAGCAGGGCCGGATGTAATCTCACCGGCCATGTATGAAACCTTTGCTGCACCTTATGAAAAAAAGGTGATAGATGCAGTACATGAAAAAGGGGGGCTGATTTCTCTTCATATCTGCGGTAATGCTACAAGGATTATTGACAAAATGTGCAATTTGGGAGCCGATGTGCTGGAGATTGACCAGAAAACAGACTTAGAGACAGCAGTCAGAGAAGCCAGAGGAAAGTGTGCGCTGCTTGGACAGATAAATCCTGTATTGCTTTCAAACGGCACACAACAGGAGATAAAAGCAGCGGCAGAGTGCAGTATACAGATTGCCGGAGGAAAAAAATCCACAGGATTTATACTGGGGCCGGGATGTGCCCTGGGAGGAGACACACCCTATGAGAACATCCATACAATGCTCAATTGTGTAAAGTGACAGAGTACCTTCAGTGTACAAGGGGCCAAACGGTCGGAACGGCTGAATATGCACTTCTGCTGCGTTACTTTCAATCGGCGTACGTCCAGTACGCCTCATTCAAGTGCCTTGCAGAAATGCATATTTAGCTCCTTCCGACTCTTCGACCTCTGCCATCGAAATTTTGTCCATTTTCAAGGCAGACGATGGAGGCGTACTGGACGTACGCCGACTGAGGATAACGTAGAAAATGGGCAAAATTACATGGCAGAGGCGTTTGGCCCTTTGTACACTGAAGGTATCCTCTCATTATAAAAATTTTATAGTCTTTCCCTCGACAAACCGATGAAAAAGCCTTAGAATTTTAATATAATGTATGCCCTTGTTCAGAGAGGGTAAACATTAAAGAAAAAATTGGCGAAGGAAAGGGACTATACAAAGGTGAAGAAGAGAGCTTTACATAAAGATATACGCCAGGAAATAAAAAAGACTTTCCCAAGGTTTCTCTCCCTTTTTCTCATGTCAGCGCTGGGAGTTTCTTTTTTCTCCGGAGTGAGAGCATCCATGCCGGATATGCTCAGCACAACAGATAAATATCTAAAGGAGTCTAATCTGTTTGACTTGCAGGTTGTAAGCACCATGGGTCTGCAGCAGGAGGATTTAGATGCTGTGCTGGAGGAGGAAAGTGTGAAGGCGGCGGAGCTGACCTATGCCGCTGACTTGCTGTGTGATAAAGATGGGGAGCAGTATGTTGTCCATGTTATGGCAGAAAGCTCTATGGCTAAATGTGGCATTGCAGAAGGGCGGATGCCTGAAAAGAAAAACGAAATTTTCCTGGACAGCACTCTGGCCGATACCCTGGGGGCAGAGATAGGTACAGAAGTAACCTTGTATGAGGAAGAAAAGGATGAGGAGGATTCCGGGGACGAGGAAACCTCCACCCTGGGGCAGGAGACCTACCAGGTTGTAGGTATCGGAACCAGCCCCATGTATCTGTCTTTTATGACCAGAGGAAGCGCATCCATAGGAAACGGCCAGGTAACAGGCTTTGCGGTGGTGCAGCCGGAAGCCTTTGCTATGGATGTCTATACCCATATGAATATACAGTTGAAGGAAGCCGGAATCTATGAAGCTTATTCCGATGAGTATAAAGCTGCAGTAGAAAGAGTCCAGCAAGTAGTGGAAGATAATGTGGCAGACGCTCAGTGTCAGTGGAGATATGACCAGATATATGAGGAAGCTTCCCAGGAGATAGCAGATGCCAGGGAAGAACTGGAAGACGGAAAAGCCACAGCTCAGCAGGAATTGTCAGACGGACGTAAGGAGCTGGATGATGGCTGGAAGGAATTGACGGACGGGGAAGCCCAGCTGGCAGACGGAAAGAAACAGATAGCAGATAACGAGGCTACTCTGAATCAGAGTGCCCGGGACTTGGAAAGTTCTAAGGCACAGATAGCTTCAGAAAAACAGAAACTGGCAGACGGGGAAGCCCAATTGGCAGATGGGAAGAAGCAGATAGCAGATAATGAGGCTGCATTAAACCAGGCCCAGCAGGAACTGGACAGCAGCAGAGCAGCCCTGGAGGAGGGCCAGGCCCAGTTGGAGGACGGGAAAGCCCAGCTTACTCAGGAAGAGGAAAAGCTGAATCAGGGAAGAGCCCAGCTGGAAGCCCAGAAGCAGGAAATTCAGAAGGCCCAGGCCCAGTTGGAGACCGGAAGAGCCCAACTGGAAGCCCAGGAAGCAGTGCTGAATCAATCTCAGCAGGACCTGGATACATTGGCCGGGCAGATTGGGGCCCTTGAGGGTGCTTTGGGAGAGGAGGGAACTCCGGAATATGAGGAAAATCTGGCAATCCTGGCAGAAATGAAGCAGCAATACGACCAGGGACAGAGAGACCTGGAAGCAGGAAGGCAGGCTTTAGAGGCCGCCAAAGCTGAGTTTGCTGCCCAGGAAGCAGCGGCCCTTGAAGCTATCCAACAGGGAAATGCCGCCATAGCTCAGTACGAAACTGAACTAGAAGCCGGAGCTGTCCAGTTGGAAGCTGCTCGTGGGGAATTGGAGGCTAAGGAGGCTGAACTAAAGGCCGGAATGGCACAGTTGGAAGCCGGAGAGGCCCAGATGGCCGACGGCCGGCAGCAGCTGCAAAGTGCAAAGGATGAGTTGAATGCATCCTCTTCTCAGATAGAAAGCGGAAAATCTCAAATCGCCTCCTATGAAAAACAGATAGCCGACGGCGAAGCCCAAATTGCTTCCGGCCGGCAGCAGTTGGAAGAGGCCAAAGCTCAGCTTCCTGAGCAGGAACAGAAACTGGCAGACGCCAGACAAGAGCTGGAAGACGGTGAGGAAGAATATCTGGAAGGAAAGAAAGAGGCAGAAGAGGAGATTGCGGATGGAGAACAAAAACTGGCAGAAGCAGAGCAGGAGCTGGCGGATTTAGAATTGCCCAAATGGTATGTGCAGACCAGGGACGATGTAGTGGTAGATTACAGTGAGATGGAAGACAATGCCCAGCAGATTGGTGCTATTGGCAGGGTTTTCCCGCTGATGTTTTTCCTGGTAGCGGCCTTGGTAAGTCTTACCACCATGACAAGGATGGTAGAGGAACAGAGAGGCCATATTGGTACCATGAAAGCTCTTGGTTACCGAAAGGCAGATATTGCAATGAAATATCTGTGGTATGCAGGGGCTGCCACCCTGGGAGGAGGAGCCATCGGCATACTGGTGGGACAGAAACTCTTTCC
>CABSEJ010000086.1 GCA_902476765.1 uncultured Blautia sp. | reverse complement strand
ATAAAGATGATTTGCTTTCCATCTATGAGTCAGGGACCGGCAAGGTGAAACTCAGAGGAAAGGTGGAGACAGAGAAAGGGAAAAACGGCAGAACCCTTCTGGTTATCAAGGAAATACCTTACACCATGCTGGGTGCCAATATCGGAAAATTTTTAAATGATGTGGCGGCTCTGGTGGAGACAAAGAAAACCACGGATATAGTGGATATATCCAACCAGTCTTCCAAAGAGGGAATCCGCATTGTACTGGAGCTGAAAAAAGGTGCGGATGTAGAAAATCTTACCAATATGCTTTACAAGAAGACCAGATTAGAGGACACTTTCGGGGTGAATATGCTGGCTGTGGCAGACGGAAGGCCGGAGACTCTGGGTCTGAAGAAAATTATTGAGTACCATGTGGATTTCCAGTTTGACATTGCCACCAGAAAGTATTCCAGTCTTTTGAAAAAGGAGAGGGAGAATCAGGAGATTCAGGAGGGACTTATAGAGGCTTGTAATGTCATTGACCTGATTATCGAAATTCTGAGAGGCAGCAAGAGCCGGGAGCAGGTTAAGAACTGTCTGATAAACGGTGTTACGGAAGGTATCCGGTTCAGAACAAAGACCAGCCAGCGCCAGGCTTCCAAGCTTCGCTTTACAGAGCGGCAGGCCGCTATTTTGGATATGCGGTTATATAAGCTTATTGGCCTGGAAATCCAGACCCTGATGGCGGAGCATGAAGAGACCCTGAAAAAGATTGCCAGATATGAAGATATTTTGAATAACTACGATTCCATGGCAGCAGTAATCATTAAGGATTTACAGAGTATTAAAAAAGAATATGCAAAACCCAGGCTGACAGCAGTGGAGAATGCGGCTGCCATTGTCTACGAAGAGAAAAAAGCGGAAGAGCTGCCGGTGGTGTTCCTTATGGACAGGTTTGGCTATGCCAGAACCGTTGACCCGGGAATTTATGAGAGAAACCGGGAAAGCGCAGAAGCTGAGAATAAATATGTGTTTGCCTGTATGAATACAGACAGAATTTGTGTGTTTACTGACACGGGAAGGATGCACCTGCTGAAGGCGGCGGACCTGCCTTTCGGAAAATTCCGGGATAAGGGAACCCCTATCGACAATGTGAGCAATTATGACAGCCAGAAGGAGCAGATTGTGCTGGTAGCCCCGGTGTCTCAGATAAAAGAGGAAGAGCTGTGCTTTGTCACAGCAACAGGTATGCTGAAGCTGGTGGAGGGCAGTGAGTTCGATGTTTCAAAGAGAACTATCGCAGCTACTAAGCTGGCAGAGGGAGACCGTGTTGTGATGGTGCAGCCGGCAGGAAACATGGAGCATGTGGTTCTTCAGACCAGGGAAGGTTATTTCCTGAAATTTTTGAAGAGCGAGGTGCCTCAAAAGAAGAAAAACGCTCTGGGCGTGAAAGGAATACGACTAGGAGCCAAGGACCAGGTAGAACATGCCTATATGCTGGAGAACAGGATAGAGTACACCATAACCTATAAGGAGAAAGAAATGGCCCTGAACCGGCTGAAGCTGGGAAAACGGGATACTAAAGGTACTAAGGTGAGAGTCTAGATTAACCGGAAAAAGGAGTGTTTAAAATTAAGAAGAGATGTCTTGCATGGATGATGAGTATAGCCCTGATTCTGGGCTGTACAGGCTGCGGCCTGGAGGAAGCCCAGGGAAAGCTCCGGTCTATAACAGGAGCTGCAAAAGAATTGCTGAATGCCAGTGAGGAACAAGTGCAGAGCGGCCAGGCTGTTATGGCGCAGACAGAAGAAAGAGACATAAACACCAATGAGGAAGAGCTGTATTACGGGTACAGCTCTCTGGGGGAGGAAGAACAGAAAGTTTACCGGCAGTTGGCCCAGGGTATCCAGGATTTTCAGGAAAATATACCGGTGGCTGCTCTGACAGAGGAGCAGTTGGAGAAAGTAATGAAGGTACTTCTGGTAGACCATCCGGAGTATTTCTGGGTGGATGGTACCAGCAGCTATACTTACCAGGAGCTTCCGGGAGGGAAGATTCAGAATCTGGAGGTACAGCCCCAGTATCAGGTCGGACAGGAGGAAGCCCAGGCATTGCAGGCACAGATAGAAACCAAGGCCCAGGAATGGATTGCCTCCATACCAGCCCAGGCAGACACTTATGAGAAGATAAAGGCAGTTTATGAGATTCTGATTCAGCAGGTGGAATATCAGTCTGACAGTCCCCAGAACCAGAATATCCGAAGCGTGTTTCTGGAAGGCAGGACTGTTTGTATGGGATATGCCAAGGCAGCTCAGTATCTTCTGAATAAAATGGGGATTTTTTGTACCCTTGTCACGGGAACCGTAACAGGAGATGAAACATCCAGCCATGCCTGGAATCTGGTAAAGATTGGGGAACAGTATTATTACATGGACGTTACCTGGGGAAATCCCGGATATCTGAATCCTCAGGAGCAGGACGCCTACATCTCTTACAGCTATCTGTGCTGCAGCAGCCAGGAACTGGAATCTACACACCAGCCGGATGAAACTATTCCCCTTCCTGCTTGTGAGGATGACAGCTATAATTATTATAAGAACAGAGGCAGATGGTACCAGACCTATGACAGGGGACAGATTTACCAGGTGCTGCTGGAAGATTTAAATACAGATGCTGCTGTGACGGAGTTGAAGTTTGCAGACGCCCAGGCTTATGAGGAGGCTCTCGGAGATTTAGTGGAAGGCAGCCTGGTGGAGGAAGCGGTCCAGGACAGCAATGCAGTGGCACCGGGAGAATCCTTCGGATGGCAGACCTATTACGGAGGCAGCGACAATCTGTTGATTGTGTGCTGGCAGTAGTTGTTATGGAAAAGCCGGGAAAAAGGGCTTGAAACTTTTGAAAAATAGTGATATTCTTAAAAAGAACATGATAGTTATTTTAGCATAAGAGTGGGCCGGCGGTCCACTCTTATCGTTTGTATACAGAGAAAGAAGGTGAGGATATTGAGTAAAAAGGAAATATATGAACAGAAGGCGGAAGCCCTTATTACTCCCATTGTAGAAAAATATGCTTTTGAGCTGGTGGATGTGGAGTATGTGAAAGAGGGAGGCACCTTTTATCTCAGGGCCTATATTGATAAGCCGGAAGGAATTACCGTGGATGACTGTGAGACAGTCAGCAGAGAATTTTCCGACAGACTGGATGAGGAAGACTTTATAGAGGAAGCTTACATTATGGAGGTCAGCTCACCGGGACTTGGAAGGCCTTTGAAAAAGGAAAAAGATTATAAGCGCAGCATGGGAAAGGAACTGGAAATCAGAACCTACCGCCCCATAAACCGGGAAAAGGAATTTTACGGTATCTTGACCGCATATGATGAAAACAGTGTGACCATTGACTGTGAAGGCGGGGAGATGACTTTTCAGAAATCAGACATCGCCCTGATTCGCCTGGCCTTTGATTTTTAACAGTTTCAGATTAGGAGGAAAAAAAGTTATGAACACAGAGTTACTTGAAGCATTGGATATTCTGGAAAAGGAAAAATCTATCAGCAAGAATACCCTTTTAGAGGCAATTGAGCAGTCTCTTATACAGGCCTGTAAAAACCATTTTGGAAAAGCAGATAATGTAAAGGTAAATATTAACCCGGATACCTGCGATTTCGGTGTGTTTGCAGAAAAGCTTGTAGTGGAAGAGGTTCAGGACCCTGTGATGGAAATCAGCCTGGCGGAAGCCAAGATGATAAATCCCCAGTATGATTTGAATGATGTGGTGAATGTAGAGATTAAGTCTAAGGAATTCGGAAGGATTGCCACTCAGAATGCTAAAAACGTGATTCTCCAGAAAATCCGTGAAGAAGAGAGAAAGGTTATCTTCAACGAATACTATGCCAAAGAAAAGGATGTGGTCACAGGTATTGTTCAGAGAAATATGGGAAGAAATTACAGCATTAACCTGGGCAAGGCAGATGCCATTCTTACAGAGAATGAGCAGGTAAGAACAGAAATCTTCCGGCCTACAGAAAGAATCAAGGTGTATATCCTGGAAGTGAAGGATACGCCAAAGGGGCCGAAAATTCTGGTTTCCAGAACACATCCGGAGCTGGTAAAGCGGTTATTTGAGGCAGAAGTTACCGAGGTGAAAGACGGTACAGTAGAGATTAAAAGTATTGCCAGAGAGGCCGGCTCCCGTACGAAGATTGCGGTGTGGAGCAATGACAGCGACGTAGACCCGGTAGGTGCCTGTGTAGGTATGAACGGTGCCAGAGTAAACTCTATTGTAGAAGAGTTAAGAGGCGAGAAGATTGATATTATCAACTGGAGCGAAAATCCGGCTATTCTGATTGAGAACGCTTTAAGTCCGGCCAAGGTTATTTCCGTTATGGCGGACCCGGAGGAGAAAAATGCAATGGTAATCGTACCGGATTTCCAGCTTTCTCTTGCTATCGGTAAGGAAGGACAGAACGCCAGATTGGCAGCAAGACTTACTGGATTTAAGATTGATATTAAGAGTGAAACTCAGGCCAGAGAATCCGGTGACTTTGAATTTTATGAAAATGAATACCAGGAGGGTTACGAGGAAGTGCAGGAAATTGAGGCCGAGATACCGGATACCAGCAATGCCCAGCATTTCGATGAGTCTCCTGAGGAATAAGGTGAGAATATGGCAGCAGTGCGGAAGCTCCCCATGCGCAAGTGCGTAGGCTGCGGGGAAATGAAAAATAAAAAAGAAATGATGAGGGTGATAAAGACCAAGGAGGAAGAAATCGTCCTGGATGCCACAGGGAGAAAGAACGGGAGAGGCGCTTATCTGTGCTTCAGTCGGGATTGTCTGGAGAAGGCGGTGAAAAGCAAAGGCCTGGAGCGTTCTTTAAAGACAGCTATTCCCAAAGAGGTCTATGAAAACCTGGAAAAGGAGTTTGAGGAGATTAAACATGGGTAAGGAGCTGTCTCTTCTGGGGCTGGCGGCCAAAGCCGGGAAGGTGGTCAGCGGAGGTTTTTCCGTAGAGAAGGCCGTAAAATCCGGCAAAGCCTTTTTGGTCATTACAGCAGAGGATGCCTCAGAAAATACCAAAAAAGAATTTCGAGATATGTGTACTTATTATGAAGTGCCTTTTTATAGTATTGGGTCAAAGGAGGAGTTGGGAAGAGCCATAGGAAAAGAGTACCGGGCAGTTTTAGCCATAACAGAGGAAAATTTTTCTGCGGCAACAGTGAAAAAAATTGAAAAAGCCAGACAGGAACAATAGAAGGAGGACAATATATGTCAACAGTTAGAGTGTATGAGCTTGCGAAGGAACTGAATGTATCAAATAAGGAGGTTTTAGATTTTCTGAAATCCAAAAATATAGATTTAACCAGCCACATGAGCAACGTGGAGGATGACCATGCCCAGATGGTACGCAACGGCTTAAAGAAAGCAGCGGCATCTGCAACAGGGGCCGCTCCCCAGAAAAAGCAGGAGGGGGAGAAGCCTAAGAAGAAATTTATCCAGGTATTCCGTCCCCAGAATGCCAGCCATATGCCGGAGAGAAAGCCTAAAAACCGTCAGGGCGGAGGCCAGGAACAAAAGAACGAGGGTAAACGTCAGGATAACCGTCAGGGAGATAACAGAGGTACACAGAATTCTATGAGACAGGATAATAGAAATAACCGTCCGAACAACAATAGAAATAATGGAGGCCAGAGCGGAGAGAACCGCCAGGGAAGCCGTTTTAATCAGGAAAACAGGGAAAACCGCCGTCCGGGCAACGCAGAGGGACGTCCCCGCTTTAACAACCAGGATGGCCGTGATAATCGTCAGGGAGGCCGCCAAGGCAATAACCAGGAGCGTCAGGGAGGCAGAGGTGACCGCCAGGGCCGCTTTGGAAACGGAGAGAACCGTCAGGGAGGCCGTTTCAACCAGGACAATAGAGGAGAAGGTCGCCGCTTTAATAATCAGGAGGGCCGTGACAACCGTCAGGGAGGCCGCTTTAGCGGTAATCAGGACCGCCAGGGAGGCAGAGGCGGAGATTCCAGAAGAGACAGAGACCAGGGCGTGAAATTTGACACCCCCAATCTGGAGTTTGTGGAAAAGGACAGCCGTAAGGCCAACCGTGAGAATAAAAAGAAAGATAACAGAAGAGACGAATATCAGAATCAAAACCAGAGCAAACGTCCAAACCAGAACGGCAGACGCCAGGCTCAGAGGATTCCCAAGGCTCTGCAGCTTCAGAAACCTTCTACTCATCCAAAAGAAGAGAAGAAGGAAGTGGTGAAGGAGATTACTCTTCCGGAGAAAATGACTATCCGTGAACTGGCAGAGAAAATGAAAATGCAGCCGGCAGTGATTGTAAAGAAGCTTTTCATGGAAGGCGTTATGGTAACCGTAAACCATGAAATTGATTTCGAGAAAGCCCAGGAAATTGCCTTGGATTATGAAATTATTGCAGAACCGGAAGAAAAAGTAGACGTAATCGGAGAACTGCTGAAAGAGGAAGAGGACGATGCGGAAACTCTTGTTCCCAGACCGCCGGTAGTCTGCGTTATGGGTCATGTAGACCATGGTAAAACTTCTCTTTTGGACTGCATCCGGAAGACACATGTGACAGACCGGGAGGCCGGAGGTATTACCCAGCATATCGGCGCTTACATGGTAAGCATAAATGGACAGAAGATTACGTTCCTGGATACTCCGGGACATGAGGCCTTCACCGCTATGCGTATGAGAGGCGCCAATGCTACAGATATTGCGGTGCTGGTGGTAGCTGCAGACGACGGCGTTATGCCTCAGACTGTGGAGGCTATCAATCATGCAAAGGCTGCAGGGGTGGAAATCATTGTTGCCATTAACAAGATTGATAAGCCCAGCGCTAATATAGAGAGAGTAAAACAAGAGCTTTCAGAATATGAATTGATTCCTGAAGACTGGGGCGGCAGCACCATTTTTGTTCCGGTTTCCGCCCATACGGGAGAAGGAATCGATAATCTTCTGGAAATGATTCTGCTGACCGCTGAGGTGGCAGAGCTGAAGGCTAACCCAAACAGAAGAGCAAGAGGACTGGTAATTGAGGCGGAGCTTGACAAAGGAAAAGGTTCTGTAGCCACCATTCTGGTACAGAAGGGTACCCTTCATGTGGGAGATTTTATTGCAGCAGGAGCCTGCTCCGGTAAGGTAAGAGCCATGATTGACGATAAAGGCAGAAAGGTGAAAGAAGCAGGACCTTCTACACCGGTAGAAATCCTTGGCCTAAGCGATGTGCCCAATGCAGGAGAAATCCTGGTCGTAACAGAGAATGACAAGGAGGCCAAAAACTTTGCAGCAACCTTTGTATCTGAGAATAAGAACCGTCTTCTGGAAGAGACAAAGGCTAAGATGTCTCTGGATGATTTGTTCAGCCAGATTCAGGCCGGAAATTTAAAGGAACTGCCTATCATCGTCAAAGCAGACGTACAGGGTTCCGTGGAGGCTGTGAAGCAGAGCCTTGTGAAACTGTCCAACGAGGAAGTTGTGGTAAAGGTGATTCACGGCGGCGTAGGTGCCATCAACGAATCCGACGTTACCCTGGCCAGTGCATCCAATGCTATCATTATTGGTTTCAACGTGCGTCCTGATGCTACCGCAAAATCTATTGCAGAGCAGGAAGGCGTGGATTTAAGGCTTTACAGAGTTATCTACCAGGCCATTGAGGATGTGGAAGCTGCAATGAAAGGTATGCTGGACCCGGTTTACGAGGAAAAAGTTATCGGACACGCAGAAATCCGCCAGATTTTCAAGGCTTCCGGCGTGGGGAATATCGCAGGTTCCTATGTGCTTGACGGTATCTTCCAGAGAAATTGTAAGGTTCGTATTACCCGTGAGGGAGAGCAGATTTTCGAAGGAGAGCTGGCTTCTCTCAAGAGATTTAAGGATGATGTAAAGGAAGTCAAGGCAGGCTACGAATGTGGTCTTGTGTTTGAGGGCTTCAATGATATTAAAGAAGAGGATAAGGTGGAAGCCTACATCATGGTGGAGGTGCCAAGATAGGCTGCTGCCGGGAAGGAAGATATGAGGAAAAACAGTATAAAAAATACCCGGATTAACACAGAAGTACAGCATGAACTGGCAAATTTAATCCGGGGAGGAATCAAAGACCCCCGTATCCACCCCATGACCTCGGTGACGGCGGTGGAGGTTGCGCCGGATTTGAAAACCTGCAGGGCTTATATCAGTGTTCTGGGAGACCCGGAAGCTAAGAAAAATACCCTGGAAGGTCTGAAAAATGCGGAAGGATATTTAAGACGCCAGCTGGCTAAGAATATCAATCTGAGAAATACTCCGGAAATCCGCTTTATTTTAGATGAATCCATTGAATACGGCGTTGCCATGTCAAAGCTCATTGATGAAGTGAGCAAGAAGGATGTTGCACAGGAGGTGCAGGAAGATGGAGAAGATAACCAGTGAATTAAATAATGTAAAAACTGTAGCTATTGCAGGACATATACGGCCAGACGGAGACTGCGTAGGAGCTTGTATGGGACTGTATCTGTATCTGAAGGAGAATTATCCGGAGATAGAGACGGATGTTTATTTAGAGGAGCCCAAGGAAGGATTTTCCTTCCTTTCCGGATTCCGGGAAATCAAGACAGTATATGATGAAAGCAAAAAGTATGATGTTTTCTTTGTTCTGGATACCAGTGTAAAGAACAGAATCGGGGTGGCTCTGGCGGGATACGAAAGCGCCGGGAGAACCATCTGTATTGACCACCATATCAGTAATAAAGGCTTTGGAGATAAAAATGTAATCCGTCCTCAGGTCAGCTCCGCATCAGAACTTGTATATACTTTGCTGGAAGAGGATAAAGTGACTAAACCTGTAGCGGAAGCACTGTACATGGGAATCATTCATGACACAGGAGTATTCCAGTATTCCTGTACTACTCCGGAAACTATGCGTATCGGCGCAAAACTGATGGAAATGGGCATTGATTTTTCTAAGATAGTGGATAAGACTTTTTATGAAAAATCTTATGTGCAGAACCAGGTGCTGGGAAGATGCCTGATGGAAAGCATTATGGTGCTGGACGGAAAATGCATTGTGGGAAGTGTAAAGAAAAAAGATATGGATTTCTACGGTGTAGAGCCTAAGGATTTGGATGGTATTGTGCAGCAGCTTAGGGTAACTAAGGGAGTAGAAGTGGCAATTTTCCTTTATGAGGTCAAAACCCAGGAGTTTAAGGTAAGCCTTCGCTCCAACGGACCGGTGGATGTAAATGCTGTGGCCAGCTATTTCGGCGGCGGCGGCCATGTAAAGGCAGCAGGCTGTACCATGCAGGGTTCTGTGTACGATGTTATCAATAATCTGACTCTTCCCATTGAAAAACAGTTAAAGGAAAGATGTGAAGCATAATGATAAGCGGCGTGGTAAACGTATATAAGGAAAAGGGCTATACTTCCCACGATGTGGTGGCAAAGCTGCGGGGAATTTTTAAACAGAAAAAAATCGGCCACACAGGCACTCTGGACCCGGAGGCAGAAGGCGTGCTGCCGGTGTGCCTGGGAAGGGCCACCAAGCTGTGCAGTATGCTTACGGATAAGCGGAAAACCTATGAAGCCGTGCTACGGCTGGGAGTGGAGACTGATACCCAGGATATGACAGGAACAGTTCTGGAAACCCGTCCGGTGCAGGTGTCTCCCCAGGAGGTAGAAGCCTGCATAAAGGGATTTCTGGGAGAACAGCAGCAGATTCCGCCTATGTACTCTGCCCTGAAGGTTCAGGGTCGAAAGCTTTATGAGCTGGCCAGAGAGGGGAAGGAAGTAGAGAGAAAACCAAGGCCCGTCACTTTCTATGAGCTGGAGGTTCTCTCTCTGGAACTGCCCCTGGTAAAGTTTCGGGTGACTTGCTCGAAAGGACCCTATATACGAACTCTCTGCCACGATATCGGTGCCAGATTAGGCTGCCTGGGCTGCATGGAAAGCCTGGTGCGGACGAAAGTAGACTGCTTTGAACGAAAGGACAGCCTGAAGCTGGGACAGATAGAGGAGTTGGTAAGTCAAGGCCGTGGAGAGGAGTGTGTGCTTCCTGTGGAGAAGATGTTTTCCGCTCTTCCGGAAGTGAAAGCGGGAAAAGATTTTGACCGTATGCTGGAGAACGGAAATCCCATTTCCTGGAAGGGTGCTCTTCCGGGGAAAAAGGTGCGCATGTATCATAGCAGCGGAGTGTTCGTAGGAATTTATCAGTGGCAGGAAGAGAAAAGAGTGTATATGCCCCAGGCTATTTTCTGCGGCCCCTGGGATTTCCAGGCAGCCGGGAAGGAGGGGCTATGATTTACTCCACACAAGTACCTCATCTGAAAGAAGGTATCAGAAGTGCCGTTACCCTGGGAAAGTTTGACGGCCTTCACAGAGGACATCAGAAACTGATTCAGCGTATCAAGGAGCGCCAGAGCCAGGGAATGAAGGCTGTGGTTTTTACCTTTGATGTGCCGCCCCGGGCCAGGATTCTCCATACACCTCCTAAATTTCTTCTCACTTATGAAGAGAGAAGAGAGCTGGCAGAGGGAATGGGCGTAGATATTCTGGCAGAATGTCCTTTTACGGACCAGCTGATGCATATGGAGCCGGAAGCTTTTGTAAAGGAGTATCTGGTGGACAGGCTTCATGCAGCTTATTTGGCTGTAGGTGTGGACTTTCGTTTTGGATACCAGCGTCAGGGAACGCCGGAGCTTTTGCAGGAGCTGGGAAAAAAATATGGCTTTGTCACAGAAATCGTGGAAAAGGAGAAACTGGGAGAACGGGATATCAGCAGCACCTATGTAAGAGAAGAACTGGAAAAGGGAAATATGGAAAAGGTCAATGAACTGCTGGGCTACCCTTACTTTACCAGGGGAGAGATTGTCCATGGCAGACAACTGGGGAGAACCATTGGAATCCCTACGGCAAACCTGATTCCGCCACCCATTAAGAAAGTTCCCCCAAAGGGAGTGTATATCACCAAGTCTGTCATAGACGGGCAGATTTATCAGGGAATTACAAATGTAGGCTATAAACCTACGGTAAAAGAAAATTTTTTGGGGGTGGAAACCTATCTTTTTTCCTGCGACCGGGATTTATACGGACAGGAAGCTGAGGTTCGCTTCTACCGGTATTTAAGGCCGGAGGTAAAATTCTCCTCTATTCTTGAATTGAAAGAGCAGATGGAGCGGGATATTGAGAAGGGCAGAACATATTTTGCTCTTCTGGAGTCATGAGAAAAATTCCAGAAAGAGGGCAATTAGCCTTAGAATATGAGAAAAGTCCTGGAGCCAGAGCAGCTTCGGATGTATAGAAATTATCTTTGACAGGAAAAGATATGCTGAGATAAGGCTATGGCAGGAAAGCCAGATTCCCTGAGTGCGCAGCACAGAGGAATCTGGCTTTCTGCGTAGTGATGCCCGAATCATTAGTGTACTGACACGTTCACATTTCAACAAATGACTTGCCTGAATTTCCATCTGCTGCGTTGTCGTCAATGGACGTAGCCACCGCTACGCCTCATTCCTCCGCCTTGCAGAATGAAAATTCATTCTACGTCATTATGCTGAAAATGAACGTGCCAGTACACTAGGTATAGGAAATGTAGAAAATGAGCAAAATTACATAGCAGAGGCGTTTAGCCCCCTTGTATGCTGAAAGTATATAAGTCTGATGTTAAAAAAGTACAAATTATTACACAATATTAACGAAAAATGTATTTAAAACCAGTAATACGGTGAAAATTTGGTATAATAAAAAGACTATTATAAAGTAGGAGAGATGCAGCATGCAGGTGGGGATTTGTGATGACGACGGAAAATGGCGCCAAAAAGCAAAAAAGATGATTTTGAAATATGCAAAAGAAACAGATACAAAAATAGATGTTTTAGATTTTGAGGGAAAAAAAGAATTGGAGGCCTACAAAGGAGCCCCTTTGGAGGCTCTTTTTTTGGATATTGTCCTGGGGGAGGACAATGGAATAGAGTTGGCAGCAGAAGTGAATAAACGCTGGGAAAATTGTCAAATAGTATATCTTACAAAATCTCTTGATTATGCTACGGAGGTTTACGGTACCGTACACATCTTTTATGTGCTGAAGGAGCAATTTTCCAGAAGAATAGGGCAGGTTTTTTCTAAAATATGTCATAATCTGGAAAAGAAAAGAGAAGCTCTTATTTTTTGTGTTATCGGTGGAAGGGAAGTTGTCTTAGCTCCGGAGGAAATACGGTATTTTGAACGCAGCGGCAGAACTACCAGAGTGGTTACCCTGTGGGGAGATTTTCAAATATGGGATAAGTTGGACGATGTAATGGAACGGCTTCCGTGTCTGGACTTTGTCCGGTGCCACAACAGCTACATCGTATATCTGCCTGCTGTCCGGGAAATGGAAAAGGGAGCATTTCTTCTGAAAGAGGGCACTAAGATTACAATCAGCAGAAGCTATGGAAGGGCGGCGAAGGCCTCTTTTATGCGCTGGGCTTTATCCCAGGGGTTTTGAAGAAAAGAAAACTTTTGTCTTTACAAGCAAAATACCATGTGATATACTCAAAACGTTGAGAACAGCCGTGATTCAGGAATCGGATTCTCCGACCATTTCTTAATCACCGGCGATTATTAAATTTTATGGAGGAAAACAACATGATTGCTAAGGAAAAGAAACAGGCTATTATTGCTGAATATGCAAGAACACCAGGTGACACCGGTTCACCGGAGGTACAGGTGGCAGTGCTTACAGCCAGAATCAACGAGCTGACAGAGCATTTAAAGAACAACCACAAAGACCATCATTCCAGAAGAGGTCTTCTGAAAATGGTAGGTCAGAGACGTGGCTTACTTGCATACCTGAAGAAAAAAGATATCGAAAGATACCGTGCTTTGATTGAAAGATTAGGGCTCAGAAAGTAATCAGGACAGGGTTGACGGGGCGGGAGCAATTCCGCCCCAATTTTGCGGTATAGACCATGGAGCCGAGACCACTGAAAAGAGCATTTTACCAGGGAAAGCGCCAGACAGATAAGCGATGGTAATAAGTGCCGCTGTGGGCCTTACAGGCTGGTCTATAGGTGTTTTTTTCAGTTGTTTCGGACAGGCATATGCCGCAGAAAAATGGAGTTGGTGCAAGGCATCCCCAAAAAGCTTTTGCAGGGGGCCGGCATGCAGAATTATGAAAAAAGGAGAATGAATATGTACAAAAGTTTTTCAATGGAGCTGGCGGGCAGAACCTTAACCGTAGATATTGACCGTGTAGCAAAGCAGGCAAACGGCGCTGCGTTTATGCATTATGGAGATACTACTGTGCTGTCTACGGCTACAGCTTCTGACAAGCCAAGAGAGGGAATTGACTTTTTCCCTTTAAGTGTTGAGTATGAAGAAAAGATGTATGCTGTAGGAAAGATTCCCGGAGGCTTTAACAAGAGAGAGGGTAAGGCAAGCGAACATGCCATTCTTACTTCCCGTGTTATTGACCGTCCTATGCGTCCTCTGTTCCCAAAGGATTACAGAAATGACGTAACCTTAAATAATATGGTGATGTCTGTGGATCCGGAGTGTAACCCGGAGGTTGTGGCTATGCTGGGCTCCTCCATTGCCACCTGTATATCTGATATTCCCTTTGACGGTCCTTGTGCCGCTACACAGATGGGAATGATTAAGGGAGAGCTGGTTGTAAACCCATC
>CABSEJ010000085.1 GCA_902476765.1 uncultured Blautia sp. | reverse complement strand
TTGATTCTGGAAGCCGGTTACCTGGGTGTCCTGGTGGCAAATGAGGATACGGATTTAGAGGGGCTGAATGCAGAAACACAGATTACTGCCCACAGAGGCGGAGCTTTGAAGGCTCCGGAAAATACGCTAAGCGCCCTGGAGTATACTTGGGAGTGCGGAGCAGATTGTGCCGAGATTGATGTACAGGAGACAGAGGATGGAGAACTGATACTTCTCCATGATAATTCCTTTAAAAGAACCGCAGGATTAGATAAAAATGTATGGGAGATGGAGTATCCGGAGGTGGAAAAGCTGGATGCCGGTATTTCCTTTCATAATAAATTCCGTGGAGAAAAGATTCCTACTTTAGATGAAGTATTAAATTTTTGCCGCAGGGGGCTGGACTGAAATATCGAGATTAAGTATAATGGTAAAAATAAGGGGATTGTAAACAAGGTGGTCCGCACTATACGAGAACATAATTTTCAGGAGCATTGTGTGGTCACTTCTATGAATTATCAATTTCTGGAGCAGATTAAGAAAATAGCTCCGGAAATCCAGACAGGCTATATTATGACCATGACCTACGGAAGCATTGCCCAGGTAGATGCTGCTGATTTCTTCAGTGTGAAATACACCTATGTGGATGAGGCTTTTGTAAAGGAGGCGCACAGCCTTGGTAAAGAGGTCCATGCCTGGACGGTAAACCACAGGGGAGATGCAAGGCGGATGCTGGATATGGGCGTGGATAGTATTATTACTGACGACCCGGAGATGGTCCGCAGAGTGCAGAGCCAGGAGAGCGGCACAGGGACAGGTTATCTGGAACTGCTGCGGTATGCTCTTGGAATTTAGCGGGAGGATAGATATGGCGAAAAAAGCAAGGAGGAAGGCCGTTCCCAGAGAGAGATATTATGATTATAATCTGGTGGCGGTGGTAATTCTGCTGGTTTGTTTTGGATTGGTTATTCTATATAGTACCAGTGCTTATATTTCCCAGGTGAGATATAATAATGATATGTTTTACTTTGGAAAACAGGCTCTTATCAGTTTTGTGTGTATTATAGGCGCCCTGATAGTTTCCAGGTTTGACTATCATGTGCTGTATTATATCAGTGGGTTTATTTATGTGTTGTCCCTTATTCTGATGGCTATGGTAAAATTCACGCCTTTGGGGGTTGAGGTAAACGGCGCCACCCGCTGGCTGGCCATTATTCCAAACACTTCTTTGCAGTTCCAGCCTTCAGAGCTGGCTAAGATAGCGGCCATTACTTTTATCCCTTGTCTGATTATGAAAATGGGGAAAAATGTACAGACTGCAAAGGGCTTTATCATATTACTTCTTATTGGCGGAGCCTTGGCCATGGGAGCCTTCCGGCTTACGGAGAATCTGAGTACAGGCATTATCATCGGGGGAATCACCATGGTAATGATTTTTGTAGCCCACCCAAAGACAAGGCCCTTTATCATAGGTGCGGTTGTCCTGGCTATCCTGGTAGTGGTGGGACGTATCGTCCTTCAGGAGATGTTAAGCGGAACAGATGCCAATGTGGACAACTTCCGTTTGAACCGAATTCTGGTGTGGCTGAATCCGGAGCAGTATTCCAGTGAAGGAGGATACCAGATTATGCAGGCTCTTTATGCTATCGGAAGCGGAGGATTTTTCGGTAAGGGACTGGGAAACAGTGTGCAGAAGCTGGGACCTGTGCCGGAGGCCCAGAACGATATGATTTTCTCCATTGTTTGCGAAGAGCTGGGAGTCTTCGGCGGACTGGTGGTGCTGGGACTTTTTGCTTACCTGTTGTACCGGCTGTTTTTTATCGCAGAAAATGCACCGGATTTTTACGGGGCCCTTATGGTCAGCGGTATTTTCATTCACATAGCCCTTCAGGTTATCCTGAATGTGTGCGTGGTATTAAACTGGATTCCAACCACAGGAATCACCCTTCCCTTTGTCAGCTACGGAGGTACCTCAATCTTGTTCCTGATGCTGGAAATGGGCATTGCCCTCAGCGTTTCCAGGCAAATAAAATTTGTGGAATAAAAAGGGTTGACAAATATAGGGAAAGAAGATATACTTTGAACATCAAAGTATTCATGACAGCATAGATTCCCGCAAGGGATTTAATATGTAATTTAAAGGAGATAGGAAATTATGTTAGAAAAAATGAAAGAAATCATTGCAGAACAGTTAAACTGTGAGGCAGACAGCATCACTATGGAGACATCTTTTAAGGAAGACCTGGGAGCTGACTCTTTAGATTTATTTGAGCTGGTTATGGCTCTTGAAGATGAATATTCTGTAGAGATTCCTTCCGAGGAGCTGCAGGATTTAACAACAGTGGGAGCAGTAATTGACTATCTGAAGGCAAAAGGCGTAGAAGAATAAAAATAAAATGGGAGGCCGCAACAGCGTGCTTCCTATTTTTAAAGCAGGGATTCAATGGGACAGCAGGCTATACCGCCCTGGCGGAATAATTTCGGCTGTCCCATATCATTAGATAAATACTTTGAAAAACAAAATATTTTATATACAAACAAAGGGAAGGGATAAAATGGGTAAAACAGCATTTATTTTTCCGGGCCAGGGCGCACAGTATGTGGGCATGGGCAAGGATTTTTATGAAAGCTTTTCTGTATGCAGGGAAGTATTTGACAAGGCCTCTGAGATTTCCGGCCTGGACTTAAAGGAAATTTGCTTTGAGGAAAACGAAAAGATAAACATTACAGAATATACACAGATTGCCATGCTGGCTGTGGAAGCGGCTATCCTGGCTGCACTGCAGGAGGAAGGCATTAAGCCGGACGCAGCAGGAGGGTTAAGTTTAGGTGAGTACGGCGCTTTGCTGGCTTCTGGAGCAATGTCCATGGAGGATGCTTTCCGCATAGTGAGACAGAGAGGTATTTTTATGCAGGAGGCTGTGCCTACTGGAGGCGCTATGTCTGCAGTGCTGGGAACTGATGCAGCAGTGATTGAGAAAATCTGTCAGGAGACAGAGGGAATCGTATCCATTGCCAATTATAACTGTCCGGGACAGATTGTCATTACCGGAGAGGAGGAAGCCGTGGCCAAGGCTTCTGAGAGCCTGAAGGCAGCCGGGACTAAGAGAGTGATACCGCTGAAGGTTTCCGGTCCCTTCCATTCTAAGATGCTGACAGGAGCAGGGGAGAAGCTGGGACAGGTGCTGGAACAGGTGCAGCTTCAGGACATTCAGGTGCCTTATACCACCAATGTGACTGCGGATTATGTGAAGGATAAGGAACAGATTAAAGAGCTTTTGGTAGCCCAGGTTTCTTCTTCTGTAAAGTGGCAGCAGTGCATAGAGACTATGCTGAAAGACGGCGTAGATACTTTTGTGGAAATCGGACCGGGTAAGACCTTAAGTGGATTTATGAGAAAAATTGACCGCAATGCAAAAGTAATCAATATTCAGACTGTGGAGGATTTCCAGAAAGCAGTCAGCGCATGGAAAGAATGAGAGGTATGAAAATGCTGGAAAAGAAAGTAGCTTTAGTTACAGGGGCCAGCAGAGGAATCGGCAGAGAGATTGCCATTACTCTGGCTGCTCAGGGAAATTTTGTAGTAGTGAATTATAATGGCTCAAAGGAAAAGGCCATGGAAGTGGTGAAGACCATTGAGGAGAATGGCGGACAGGCTGCTGTATATCAGTGCAGCGTAGGAGATTTCAATGCCTGTCAGGAAATGATACAGAGCATTATCAAGGAATACGGACGTCTGGATATTCTGGTCAACAATGCAGGTATTACCAGGGACAACCTGATTATGAAGATGAAGGAAGAGGACTTTGACGCAGTCATCAATACCAACTTAAAGGGTGCCTTCAATACTATCCGCCACAGTGCAAGGCAGATGTTAAAGCAGAGAAGCGGAAAAATTATCAACATTTCTTCTGTTTCCGGTATCCTGGGAAATGCAGGCCAGGCCAACTATGCAGCCAGCAAGGCAGGTGTAATCGGACTGACCAAGACCATGGCCAGAGAGCTGGCCAGCAGAGGTATTACAGTAAATGCTGTGGCTCCGGGCTTTGTGGAGACAGAGATGACAGAGGTTTTAGGAGAAGAAGTCAAGGAAGCAGCTTGTAAGCAGATTCCTCTGGGAAAATTCGGACAGACCAAGGATATTGCCCAGATGGTGGCGTTTCTGGCTTCCGATAAAGCAGATTATATTACAGGACAGGTTATCAGTGTAGACGGCGGCATGAGCATGTAGGAGGATTTATGAGAAGAGTAGTTGTAACAGGTATGGGGGCTATTACCCCTATCGGACTGAATGTAGAGGAATACTGGCAGGGATTAAAAGAAGGAAGAATCGGTTTCGGAGAGATTACCAGATTTGATACCTCAGATTATAAAGTACATCTGGCAGCTGAAGTAAAGGACTTTCAGGGAAAAGATTATATGGATTTTAAAGCTGCGAAAAGAATGGAGCTGTTTTCCCAGTATGCTGTGGCTGCGGCTAAGGAAGCTATAGAGCATTCCGGCCTGGATATAGAGCAGGAGGACCCTTATATGGTGGGCTGCTCCATTGGTTCCGGTATCGGAAGCCTGCAGACTGTAGAGAGAGAGCATAAAAAACTTATGGAAAAAGGTCCGGGAAGAGTAAATCCTCTGATGGTTCCTTTGATGATTTCCAACATGGCTGCAGGAAATGTATCTATCCAGTTTGGTTTAAAGGGAAAGAGCATTAACGTTGTAACTGCCTGTGCTTCCGGAACACATTGTATCGGAGAGGCTTACCGCAGCATTCAGTGCGGAGACGCTGATGTGATGGTGGCCGGCGGTACGGAAGCCTGCATTACCCCTGTGGGAATCGCAGGATTTACAGCCCTTACAGCTCTGTCCACCAATCCGGACCCAACACGCTGCTCCATTCCTTTTGACAAGGAAAGAGACGGTTTTGTTATGGGCGAAGGTGCAGGCGTGGTGGTTCTGGAAGAATTAGAACACGCTAAAAAAAGAGGGGCCAAGATTCTGGCTGAGGTAGTGGGCTATGGCTCCACCAGTGATGCTTACCACATTACCTCTCCGGCAGAGGACGGAGCAGGAGCCGCCAGAGCCATGGAAAACGCAGTGAAAGAAGCAGGAATCGCCCTGGAAGATGTAATGTATATCAATGCCCATGGCACTGCTACCCATCATAACGATTTATTTGAGACAAGAGCTATTAAAAAGCTGTTCCAGGACCATGCTTACAAGATGAAGATAAATTCCACCAAATCCATGATTGGCCATCTTTTGGGAGCAGCAGGAGCTGTGGAATTTATTGACTGTGTAAAGGAAATAGAGGAAGGCTTTTTGCATGAAACCGCAGGTTACCAGGTAGCGGACGAGGAATGCGATTTAGACTATGTGACCGGAAAGGGACAGGAGATGGAAATTACTTATGCGCTTTCCAATTCCCTGGGCTTTGGAGGACACAACGCCAGCTTATTGATTAAGAAATATCAGGAAGACTGATAATCGGGTAAGGAGAAAAATCATGGAATTAGAAAAAATTATAGAGCTTATTCATACGGTCAGCGAGTCTAACCTGACCCAGTTTACCATGGAAGAGGGAAATCTGAAGATTTCCATGAAAACAGACAAACAGACAAAGGTAATCCCGGCACCTGTCCTTCCTCCTCAGGGAGAAGTTATGGCTGCTCCTATACCTGTGGCTGCAGCAGCTATTCCAAGCGTCCAGGCAGAAGCTGTACAGAGTGCTGAGAAGGAAGAAGCCCTTACAGGAAACCTGGTAAAATCTCCTCTGGTAGGTACCTTCTATAATGCTCCTTCACCGGATGCAGAGCCTTTTGTCAAGGTAGGAGATACGGTGAAAAAGGGCCAGGTTCTGGGAATCGTGGAGGCGATGAAGCTGATGAACGAGATTGAATCTGAATTTGAAGGAACCGTAGAAAAGATTTTGGCGTCCAACGAAGAAGTAGTAGAATACGGACAGCCTTTATTTGTGATTAAATAGGAGGTGCCATATGAAACTGACAACCAAGGAAATCATGGAGATTATTCCCCACAGGCACCCCTTTCTGCTGGTAGATACTATCCAGGAGCTGGAGCCGGGACAGAGGGCTGTGGGAACCAAATGTGTAACCTATAATGAGCCCTTCTTTGCTGGTCATTTTCCTCAGGAGCCAGTCATGCCGGGAGTGCTTCAGGTAGAAGCTTTGGCTCAGGTGGGAGCCGTAGCCATTCTCAGTAAGCCGGAGAATAAGGGAAAGACAGCTTATTTCGGAGCTATCAATTCCGCAAAATTTAAAAATAAAGTAGTTCCGGGGGATGTTTTGACCTTGGAAGTAGAAATCATAAAGGAAAAGGGCCCTGTGGGCATCGGAAAAGCAGTTGCCAGAAACCAGGAGGGAAAAATCACCGTTATGGGTGAAATGACCTTTATGATTGGATAGAGGAGTGAAATCATGTTTCAAAAAATCTTGATTGCAAACAGAGGAGAGATTGCGGTACGGATTATCCGGGCCTGCAGAGAAATGGGAATCCAGACAGTTGCCGTTTATTCTGAAGCAGACAGAGACGCTCTTCACGCCCAGCTTGCGGACCAGGCCATCTGTATCGGACCGGCTGCTCCTCAGGAAAGCTACCTGAATATGGAGCGGATTTTAAGCGCCACTATAGCTACCAAGGCAGAGGCCATTCATCCGGGCTTTGGCTTTCTTTCCGAAAACAGCAAGTTTGTAGAGATGTGCGAGAAATGCAACGTGGCCTTTATCGGTCCTTCCGCACAGATTATCCATAAAATGGGAAATAAATCAGAAGCCAGAAAAACTATGATGGAAGCAGGAGTTCCGGTGGTTCCCGGAACTAAGGAACCGGTATTCACAGTGGAGGAGGCTCTTGAAGCTGCAAAGGAAATTGGCTTCCCCATTATGATAAAAGCTTCTTCAGGAGGCGGCGGCAAGGGTATGAGAATTTCCGAAAGCCAGGAAGACTTTGCGGAGAATTTCAATACAGCCCAGAGAGAATCCGTTAATGCCTTTGGAGACGACACTATGTATCTGGAGCGGTATGTGAGAGAACCAAGGCACATTGAGGTACAGATTTTAGGAGATAAATTCGGAAACGTAGTGCAGCTGGGAGAGAGAGACTGTTCTATCCAGAGACGGCACCAGAAAATGATTGAGGAGTCCCCTTCCTGTGCCATTACCCAGGAAACCAGGGAGAAGATGGGAGAAACAGCCAGAAAAGCCGCCAAGGCCGTAGGCTATGAAAGTGCAGGAACCATAGAGTTTCTTTTGGATAAATCCGGAGAGTTTTTCTTTATGGAGATGAATACCAGAATCCAGGTAGAGCATCCGGTGACAGAGTTTGTATCCGGGGTGGATTTAGTGAAGGAACAGATTCGTGTGGCCGCAGGCCTTCCTCTTTCTGTAAACCAGGAGGATATTGTCATGAGAGGCCATGCTATTGAGTGCAGAATCAATGCAGAGGACCCTGGCAGAAACTTTATGCCTTGTCCCGGAACCATTGAGAATATTCATGTGCCGGGAGGAAACGGGGTACGTATTGACACGGCTGTGTACAACGGATATAAAATACCGCCCAACTATGATTCCATGATTATGAAGGTTATCGTATACGATAAAGACCGGGCCTCCGCTATTGCAAAAATGCGAAGCACCCTGGGCGAAGTGGTTATTGAAGGTGTGCAGACTAACCTGGATTTCCAGTACGATATTCTTAACCAGAAAGATTTTGTGGAAGGAAATGTAACCACTCATTTCATTCCTCAGCATTATGATATGGAGTAGTTACCGTCTTTAAAGCAAAGCTTCATGGGGAAAACCACGGGCTTCTGCTTAGGGATTGGACTTATGCAGTAATACATCTGAAAAGGAGTCATTGAGATGTCCAGATTAAAGGATTTATTTAAAAAGTCTGCCAATGTGCAGACTCAGGAAGAACAGGGAGAAGTAAAGGAACAGCAGGCGGAAGCAGCGCCCAGCGTACCGGAAGGACTTTGGGTAAAATGTCCAAAGTGCGGAGACCTTTTATATAAGGAGGACGTGGTAAAACATTCCTATGTATGTCCTAAATGCGGAGGCTATTTCCGTATTAAAGCCAAGACCAGAATTAAGCTGGTGGCAGACAGGGGAAGCTTCCGGGAATGGTGTACCGGCCTTTCCACCGACAATCCTCTGGACTATCCGGGATATGAGGAGAAGATTGCCCAGGTTCAGGAGAAAACCCATTTAGAGGAAGCGGTGCGTATTGGTGAGGCCAAAATTGACGGAACCAGAGTTGTGCTGGGAGTCTGTGATGCCAGATTCCTTATGGGAAGCATGGGCCATGTGG
The DNA here is from genome assembly GCA_902476765.1 of uncultured Blautia sp. Lineage (GTDB taxonomy): Bacteria > Bacillota > Clostridia > Lachnospirales > Lachnospiraceae > Blautia. Next base: position 5,480 of record CABSEJ010000085.1, on the reverse strand, counting down.
TAGGAGAAAAGATTGCCAGAGCCTTTGAGCGGGCAGTGGAGGAAAAGCTGCCGGTTATCCTGTTCTGCTGTTCCGGCGGCGCCAGGATGCAGGAGGGAATTATTTCCCTGATGCAGATGGCTAAGACTTCCGCAGCCATAAAGCGTCACAGTGAGGCAGGCCTTCTTTATATTCCTGTATTGACTGACCCTACCACAGGAGGTGTGACCGCCAGCTTTGCCATGCTGGGAGATATTATCCTGGCAGAGCCGGGAGCCCTTATCGGTTTTGCAGGCCCCAGAGTCATTGCCCAGACCATTGGACAAAAGCTGCCGGAAGGTTTCCAGAGAGCAGAATTTTTAGTAGAGCATGGAATTATTGATGGAATCGTGAAAAGAGAAAGCCTGAAGCAGACTTTGGCGGGCCTGATTAAGCTTCACGAGAGAAAAGACGGTTATTGTCAGTTTTCCAGAATCACACTTCCGGAGGAGAAAAAGGAAGAGAAAAAATCCCACAGACGGAAAAAGGAAAAAGAACTGACAGCCTGGGAGCGAGTAGAAACAGCCAGAGATTCTAAGAGACTTACCAGCCTGGATTATATAGAGACAATTTTTGACGAGTTTATGGAGCTTCACGGTGACAGAGCTTTCCGGGATGACGGAGCCATCATCGGAGGCCTGGCCGTGCTGGAAGGACAGCCGGTGACGGTAATCGGTGTACAGAAGGGAAGAAATACAAAAGATAACATTACCAGAAATTTTGGTATGCCTTCTCCTGAAGGATACCGGAAAGCCCTTCGCCTGATGAAGCAGGCAGAGAAGTTTAACAGACCGATTATCAACTTTATTGATACTCCTGGAGCTTTCTGCGGTATTGAGGCCGAGGAGAGAGGTCAGGGAGAAGCCATTGCCAGAAATCTGCTGGAAATGTCAGATTTAAAGGTGCCAGTGCTTTCCATTGTTATCGGAGAGGGAGGCAGCGGCGGAGCCCTGGCTCTGGGCGTGGGAAATGAAGTGTGGATGATGGAAAACGCCACCTACTCAATCCTTTCCCCGGAAGGCTTTGCCTCTATCCTCTGGAAAGACAGTAAGAAGGCCAAAGAGGCTGCAGAGGTCATGAAGATAACTGCCAGGGATTTAATGGACTTAGGTGTGGTAGAGCAGGTAATCCCTGAGGATATGCCAGCCTGCCAGGACAACCTGGAGGAGATTTCCCTGGATATGAAGGAGCGTATGCATCAGTTCCTGGAAAAAATGGAGGCCCTGTCTACAGAAGAGATAGTAGCTCAGCGATACGACAGGTTCCGGAAGTTTTAATTCAAACAGGGAAAAATATATAGAAATGGAGCGGAGTATGGGTAAGGGATTAAAAATAGGCAATTTAGAGGCCAGAGTACCGGTTATCCAGGGAGGCATGGGGGTTGGCGTCAGCCTTTCCGGTCTTGCAGGAAGCGTAGCGGCCAACGGCGGCATCGGTATTATTTCTACAGCACAGATTGGGTGGCGGGAGCCTGACTTTTACAAAAACCCCTTTGAGGCCAATTACAGGGCTATGAAAAAGGAACTGGAAAAGGCCAGAGAAACCGCTGAGGGAGGAATCGTAGGCTTTAACATAATGGTAGCTACCCAGCGCTATGAGGAATATGTGAAAACTGCTGTGGAAGCGGGGGCTGACGTGATTATTTCGGGAGCCGGTCTTCCGGTGGATTTACCTGCTTATGTGGAAGGAAGCGAGACAAAAATTGCTCCGGTGGTTTCCTCTTTGAAATCCTTTACCGTGCTGGCCCGGCTGTGGGAGAGAAAATACAAAAGGTATCCGGATTTTGTGGTTATCGAAGGCCCTAAGGCAGGAGGTCATCTGGGATTTTCTCCGGAAGAGCTGGAAACCTTTACACAGGACTCATACGGGCAGGTGATTACCTCTATCGTAAAAAAAGTCAGGGAATATGAAAAAAAGGCGGACCGTTCCATTCCTGTAATTGTAGCAGGCGGAATTTTTGATAAAGAGGATATGAAGTGGGCCTTTTCTCTGGGCGCAGACGGCGTACAGGTGGCTACCAGATTTGTAACGACCTGGGAGTGCGACGCAGCCATGGCTTATAAAGAGGCCTATATAGGGGCCGAAAAAGAGGATATTTGCATTGTAAAGAGTCCGGTGGGAATGCCGGGAAGAGCCATCCGCAATGCTTTTATCCAAAAGACGGAAAAGGAAAAATGCAAAATTACCCATTGCTATCACTGTATTACAACCTGTAATCCCAAGGAAATTCCTTACTGTATTACCCAGGCTCTGGTGAATGCGGCAGAGGGAAGACTGGATGAAGCCCTGCTGTTTTGCGGAGAGAACGCCTATAAATGTAAAAAAATAGAATATGTAAAGGACATTATGGAAGAGTTTGCCCAGGTGTCCGGGGAGTAAACAGATAGATAAGACAGCCCCAGAAATCATTGCTTTTTGGCAGATATGGTTTCTGGGGCTGTCATTGCCTTTCCGGGAACAAACGTATATAATGACAGAGTATAAGCAAAAGAATTCTGACAGACGGAGGTGCGGGAAAATGAAACGTATTTTCTTTGTGGAGGATGATTTAAGCCTGATTAACGGATTGTCCTTTGCCTTGAAAAGACAGGGATATGAGACAGATATTGCAAGGACCAGGGCAGAAGCCGGAAGACTGTGGGAAATAGGAAAATATGATTTGGTGATTTTGGATGTATCTCTTCCTGACGGTTCCGGCTATGACTTATGCAGACAAATCAGAAAAAATTCCAAGGTGCCCATTATTTTCCTTACTGCAGCCGATGAGGAAACGGACATTATCATGGGCCTTGACATAGGGGCAGATGACTATATTACAAAACCTTTTAAGCTGGCAGTATTTTTATCCAGAATAAATGCTCTGTTAAGGCGAAGCAGCGATTTTAGCCAGGGAGACGCAGAATTAAGCTCCAACGGTATTTTAGTAAAGCGCTTAAAGGGTGAGGTATTGAAAAACGGAGAACTGCTGGATTTGACTGCAGGGGAATACAAGCTGCTTTGCCTTTTTATGGAAAATCCGGACACTGTGCTTTCCGGAGAACAGATTTTAGCCAGACTTTGGGATTGTGACGAGAGATATGTAGACAGCAATACCCTTACGGTGTACATCCGAAGGCTTCGGAGAAAAATCGAGGATAATCCCAGGGAGCCGAAAAAGATAGTGACACTCCGGCGCATGGGGTATAAATGGAATACCGGAGATTGAGGTGGTATATGACAATATTCGCAGATAAAAAGATTAAGGGATTATTTTTAAAAACAGGGTGTTGTCTGTCTGCAGCCTCTATTATTTTTATTATCCTTACAGCAGCAAATCCAGAACATAGGATTTGCTGGATAGCGGCGGCAGCTTTAGCAGAAGGGGCAGGTATTCTGGTCCTTATGCTGCGCTTCTTCATAGGACAGCATAAAATTCTGGAGAAGGCTGTGGAGCAGATACAGGAATACAGCGGAGGCAACGCAAACGCCAGGATTCCCTGTGATGAGGAGGGACAGCTTTACAGACTTTTTCATGAGGTAAACTCCCTGGCTGCTATATTAAACGCTCATAGGGAAAAAGAGGAGCAGGGAAAAAAATTTATGAAAGACACGCTGTCCGATATTTCCCATCAGTTAAAAACACCTTTGGCTGCTTTGAATATTTATAATGGCATTATACAGGAAGAAGCGGAAAATCCTTCTGCAATTAAAGAATTTTCCAATTTATCGGAGCAAGAGCTGGAGCGGATAGAAGGGCTGGTGCAAAATCTTCTGAAAATGGCCAGACTGGATGCGGGAAGTATCCTTCTGGAGCGGTCAGAGGAGAACGTTGCAGAGATGATGGAAACCATAGAAAAGCAGTTTTCCTACCGGGCCCGGCAGGAAGGCAAAAAGCTGCGCTTTTTGGGAGGAGATAAGGTTTCTCTGTGCTGCGACAGGAGATGGCTGACAGAAGCTGTGGGGAATCTGATAAAAAACGGGCTTGACCATACAGAGAAGGGAGATTCTCTGGATATAGAATGGAAATCTTTCAGCTCCATGGTGCAGATTGTGGTAAAAGACAGTGGAAAAGGGATTCATCCAGAGGACCTGCCCCATATTTTTAAACGATTTTACCGCAGCCGTTTTTCCGCCGATACACAGGGGGCAGGACTGGGGCTGTCTTTAGCAAAGGCTGTTGTGGAAGCCCAGGGCGGAACCATAGAGGCAGACAGCCGGTTGGGAGAGGGCACGGTGTTTACCATGAATTTTTTGATTTCCGGGAAAAGAGAGGAGGGAGAATATGATAAAAACAGATAAAAATATAAAGTGGGAAAAAAACGGATTTATCATGAAGGAGTCCGGCGGGATGCTGTGTTAGATGGTGATACATACGGGGATGATATTTTTATGGCAATTTTGGAGGAGGAATGGAGAGCCATAAAGGCCACGGAGAAATGAAGCTAAGACAAATCCCTCCGCAGCCGGCAATGCATCGCTAAAGCAGGGCTCTTGTACGGCCGTAAATCTCTTCCTGGGGAAGATAAGGGTCTGTAACAGAACCGATAAACAGTTCCTTGCCTTCATATTTTCCGGGATTTTTTATTTTTGGCCAGATTTTTACGTCTAAAAAGCTTCCCCAGTCTTCATTATGGCCGGAAAAACGTTTCATAAAGGAAGCATAGCAGTATTTGCAGCTGTGGGTACAACCTACATAAGGATTTACAGAATATTCACATACAGGCAGGTTGGATTTTGATAAAATACTACGCACTTCCACTGGTTTAATGATTGCTTCTGACACTTTGCACTCCTTTTAAAAAAGATTTCTGGGCCCCCTGTATGATGGTGTCCTCCGGTTTCACATGGCCTAAGAGCAGTGGGGAGGAGGGGTCGTGGTATTTATAATTTTCAAATGCCTTTTTGGGATTTTTATTAGCATAGCAGTATTTACAGCCATTTAGGCAGGTATCATAAGCACCTATGTCCCGGCTTTCAATACAATGACAGCCTTGCCGCAGTCCCTTGTGTCTCAGATTTTTAAATACGATTCCATTTGCATTTCCCAGAATATCCAGGGTCATGCAGCCGGAGGAGTGGATACCGTAAGGCGTGTAGTCGCCGTTTGTACCGCAGGTCTGTATGTGGATTCCGTATTTTTGTGCAATAGAGCCCAGCCCTTTGGCCAAAGTATTCATATCCTCCTGTGACAGAGGGGTGAGCTCCGGCATATTGGTTTCCAGTTTTTTATACATTTCTACAAAACTGAAAATACACCGGTCTATGTAGGGGGCCAGTACGCCGGCCATCTCCTCAAATGTTTCTAAATGACGTTCTATGGTATATTCTTTTGTCAGCAGCACAGGGTCATAGCGCCATGCAATCCGTTGTTTTCCTACCAATCGGGAGAGGTCAATGAGGGTTTCCATACTTTCTTTAATGGAAGGCACTCCTGGCTCAATGTCTTTTCCGTAAGCTGTAATGGTATAGTGAAAATAGGTAGG
>CABSEJ010000084.1 GCA_902476765.1 uncultured Blautia sp. | reverse complement strand
TGGTGGTATTCAAAATCATCCAGAATACTTTTGGGAAGACGGAACTCTGGTATTCCGTATCGGAGAACGCCTCCTATTTTATCTTTTCCCTCGAAAATCGTTACCTGATACCCCTTTCTGGCCAAAAGCACTGCAATGGTCAATCCTGCAGGACCTGAGCCTATAATAGCCGCCCTCATACCGTTGGGAGCAGCAGGCCCTTTCACCATTTTAGAGCTATAGGTGCCGGAAATATAATTCTCAATGGTGGAAAAATGTACCGGCGCTCCTTTCTTTCCCAAAACGCAATGACCTTCGCACTGGTTTTCATGGTTGCACACAAGACTGCATACTGTGGTAAGAGGGTTGTTCTCAAACAGCATCCGCCCTGCCTTATCCAGCTCTCCATTCAGCAAAAGCTGAATCACCTGGGGAATAGGGGTATGTATAGGGCATCCCTTCTGACACTGAGGCACCTTGCAGTTTAAACACCTTTTTGCTTCATCTAATACATGAATGGCCATTTCTTCCCTTCCTTTCTGATGTCTGTTTTCTCTCCGCCCGAACAGAATTAACCCGGCAGAACAAACTTTTTATGAATTCTATTTTACTACCTTGGCAAGCGCATGTCAAAAAGAAAGGCGGGAAAAGACTGTTCAAATTTACAGCCAGACTCCCGTTCCCACTCCAACAGGAATATCCAGGACAATCCACAGGATAATCTGAGCCACAAAAAGAATAAAGTAACCTATGGTATAAGGCAGCATATTGGAAAAAATAGTTCCCATACCACACTTTTTATCGTATTTCTGGCAGGTACCCAGAAGAATAATAAAGGCAGGCATCATAGGGGTCAGATTATTTGTCACACAGTCCCCCAGTCGATAGACACAAATAGTAAACGCCGGATTCATCCCTATCTGCATCATCATAGGGATAAAAATAGGGCCGAAAATCAGATACTTGGTTGTCACGCTGGCAATCATAAGGTTTATCAGCGCAATCAGAATCAAGAATGCAATGGCAATGACCCAAGCCGGAAGCGGAAGGCTTTTCAGCCATTCACCTCCTTCAATAGCTACAAATTTTCCGATATTGCTTTTATCAAACATAGTCAAAAACTGAGCGATTATCATGGCATTGACAATAAACGGAGCAAAGGGCTTAACCCCGTCATAGAGAAAACCTGCTGCATCTCCTGCCTTTTTAATCTTTCCCGTGACCCGCCCGTAGACGATACCTGGAATAAAGAACAACAGAATCAGGAAAAATACCAGCGAATCCATCAGGGGTGCTCCTTCAATCAGGGAGCCTCCCTCTCCTCTTAAAAAGCTGTTGGACGGAATACAGAGAATGACAATAACCGCCAGATAAATGCATACAGAGATTCCGGCTTTTTTCGTTGCTTTTTTCTCTGTCTCTGTCAATTCTGTATGAGAAACGGTTTCCTCTTTCATACCTTCAAACTTTCCGAGTCTGGGTTCCACCACCTTTACTGTTACCACTGTAGAAACAAAGGCTACTATAAAGGCTGAAACAAACAGGAAAAAATAGCTTCCCAAAATAGTGATGTTATAGCTCTCATCAATCATATGTGCAGATTCATTAATCAGCGGCGTCAGGAACACCTCCGCAGAGCCGGGAAGTATGGAGGTGGAAAATCCTGAACAAGCCGAAGCATATCCCAGAAAAACACCGGCCAGGGGATGCCTTCCCATACCATAAAAGATAGCTCCTGCAATGGCAGGTACCAAAACGAAAACCGCTTCGCTGGTCTGATTGGCGATACAGGCAATGATTGCAATGACAAAAACAACAATATTTCCTTTTACATTACCCAAAGACATTTTAATGGCATTGGTAAACAGCCCGGTATTGTCGCACAAGCCTGTTACCACTCCGATGGTCAGACAGATGCCCAATACAGCAAAGCCCTGAAAATTAGAGACAAAATTTTTCATAAAATCCAGCAGGCCCTCAATGCTGAGCATATTGATAACCTTTATCTCCTCGCCTGTGGAGGGATGAATGGTACTGGCCCCCATATGAGACATGATAAAGGATAAAATAAATACGATTCCCAAAAGGTAGGTAAACAGAAGCAGCGGATGGGGCATCTTATTCCCCCAATATTCAATTTTCCCCAGCACTCCCTTTGGCTTATCTGTTCTTTGTTCTCCCATAATATTTCCCCCTCTCTCCTTTTATTTTGTGTTTTCATAGGCATAACGCACCATAAATTCACATCCTGTTTTCATTACACTTTCATCAAAATCAAAGGCATCGCTATGCAGCTCATGAAGCTTCCCGTCTTTTCCCGGTCCCGCTCCCAGCAGCATAAAAAATCCTGGAAATGCTTTAAGAAACTGGCTGAAATTTTCCGAACCCATAATCAAAGGAAAGTCTTCTAAAGGTTCCAGACTCTCTATGTCTTTCATAAGGCTTTTGGCCTGCTTGGCATATTCCGGGGTATTCACCACCGGCTCATAAGGCGGCCAGATATCCAGCTTGCCCTGTACTCCATAGCATTTGCTGACACCTTCCACCATCTGTCCCATAATTTCTATAATCTTCTTTTCTCCCTCCGGCCGGAAATACCTGCATGAGCCTTCTATAAAGGCAGAAGAAGGAAAAACATTGCCCAGGGTGCCTGCTTTTACATAACCGGTGGATACCACGCAGGGATCCGTAATATCATAAAAATTACCTGGTATAGAAGAGAATTTTAACACTAAATCACAGGCCGCCTTTACCGGGTCCTTTACCAAGTCCGGCCTGGAGCCATGTCCGCCCTCTCCTTCCAAATCCACATGATACCCGATACACCCGGCCATACTGGCGCCTTCATGGATAACTGCCTTTCCCTTGGGGACATTTGGCCATACATGCAGGCCAAAGGCCTGGTCCACACCACCTTCTTGTTTTAAATATTCCACGATTTGCTGGGCCCCGTCGTTTTCTTCTTCCGCAGACTGAAAGCAGAGAAAAACCTGTCCCTGGATGTCCTCTTCCAGATGCTTCAACACTTTAGCTGCTCCTAAAAGCATAGCCGTATGGGCATCATGTCCGCAGGCATGCATGACACCTTCTTTCTTGGATGCAAAAGGCAAACCTGTATGTTCAGTTATCAAAAGTCCGTCCATGTCTGCCCGAACCGCTATTCTCTTGTGACTTTTTCCTTTTCCAATTCTGCCCACCACATTATGTTTATTAACTATGGTATATTGGATTTTGCTCTGCTCCAGTTCCCAGCAAACTCTCTTGGTGGTTTCCTCCTCTTGTTTGGAAAGCTCCGGGTATGCATGAATTTCCCGTCTCATTTTTACCACATACTGATATACATCCTGGCATAATCTATCTATCATTTTCCTTCACCTCCTCTGTCTATGCGTTTTTACCTGCGAAATATCCCCCACTTACTGCCTGCAGAATTTTTCCCGGTTTAATACAGTCTCCAACTGTGATAAATTCTCTGTCCGTCTGGCGCAGCCTTTCTACCTCCTGAATCCTGGCTTTCATTCCCGCAGAAAGCAGAACCGTATCAGCCGGATAAAAGGCTTCTTTTCCATCCTTGTCCAGAACATGGACGCCGGCTTTGTCAATGCCTGTTACCCTGTTGTTCAATGCTGCCTGAAGGTTATCCTTATATTTTTCAAATTCCAACATCATAGCCTTATAATGCAGCACAGGGGCGTCGGGGGCCAGCTTATCCCGCATCTCCAGAATGGTTACTTTTTTTCCTGTCATTGCAAGGGCCAAGCCTTCTTCACATCCTACCAGCCCTCCTCCAATCACAACTACCCTTTCTCCGAAAGTGGTCTTGGGCTTTCCAAGTTCTGTAACTTTTATTACATTCTCCTGGTCAATTCCCGGAATTTCCGGAACAATAGGCTCTGCCCCTACTGCACAAATAACCGTATCCGGATTCAGCTCCTGAATCAATTCCGGAGTTGCTTCTGTATTTAGCCGAACCTGGATGGCTTTTCTCTCTATCCTTCTAATCAGATATTCCACATAACCCTTTAAATCTTCTTTAAATGGAATTTCATGGACAGCCTGCCGCAGCATACCTCCCAATGCATGGGATTTTTCCAACAAAATCACTTCATGTCCCTGTTCTTCTGCCTTCAGGGCCGCCGCCATTCCCCCGGGCCCTCCTCCTATTACTAAAACCTTTTTCGGTATGGGTTTAGGTGAATATGCATTTTCTTTTAATTCCCGTCCCACCTTTGGGTTTACCACGCACTGAGAAATCCCGGAACACATGTCCACATAGGGAACAAAATCCAAAGACAGGCAGTGATTGCAGCGAATACAAGGTCTTACCTCATCCTCCCTGCCGGTCCTGACTTTATTTGGAAATTCAGAATCTGCAAGTATCTGACGGCCCACTACAATAACATCTGCTTTTCCGGAGGCGATAATATCCTCCATCATTTCCGGATTTGTCAGGGCTCCAACAGTAGCCACCGGAGTTTTCACCGCTTTTTTAATTCTTTCCGCCAGATATAAATTCACTCCATGGGGGAGAAATGCTGAAGGAAACATACGGCAGCCTGAATTCACATCCCGGAAAGAGGTGGCCGATACATGAATCAAATCTACTTTTCCTTCCAGCATTTTGGCAAATTCTACGGCATCATCAAGCCCATATCCTCCTGGCATAAATTCATCTCCAGAAATTCTGATTTCAATGGGGAATCCCGGTCCTACTGCCTCCCGGATTTTATCAATTACCATCAGTGGAAATCTGGCTCTGTTCTCAATAGAGCCTCCGTACTTATCGGTGCGGGTATTATAGAGAGGGGAAAGAAATTCGCTTAACAGCCATCCATGCCCTCCATGTACCATTACCATATCAAAGCCCCCGAATTTGGCCACATAGGCTCCATGCGCAAAGGCTCCTGCTATTTCATACATTATATCCTCATCCATAGGCGTCACATCCACTCCATAGACGCCGGGCTGAGCACTTGGTCCATAGACAACACCGCCTGTATACTTGGGATGGGCACGGGCGCCGCTATGAAGGATTTCAATATTAGCCAATGCATTGTATTGATGAATTCTGTCTGTCAGCTGAAGATGGGAAGGCATAAAAGCCTCATCATCCAGATTACAAAGATTTCCGTGAGCACTTCCGGTCTGATGATGGACCAGGGTTTCTCCTCTGGTAACAATAGCCGCTCCTCCTTTTGCACGACTTTCATATGCGGCCAAATTCTGTTCTGACAAAAATCCGGAAGTATTAGGCTCCGTACCCATAGGCGCCACTTCAATGCGATTTTTTAATGTCACATTGCCAATACGCAACGGACTAAATAAATGTGGATACTTGGCTGGCATTTCAACACCCCTTTCTTTATTGGTATATATTAGTTTTTGTTTATTCTAAATATTACGAATAAATGATACCATTTATCACTAATTCTTTCAATATATCTTATATTTTTCTACGTTTTATAGATTATTTTCACTGGTTTTCTGTGCATTTCCATGAATCCTATTGTTTTTTCTTATATTTAATCTATACCAATTTCAGAATTGCTATAGTCCAATATTCTTTTTATTCCCTTTTATTTTCATACCCTCAGTGTACAAGAGGCCAAACAGTCTTTTGTACGCTGAGGGTAAATAAGTTCAAAGCAAAGGATTACTCAATATAAACTTTAAAAATATAGCGGTTTTAGACTGGTTTTTCTTGAAAAAGAAGAAAAAATAAAGAAGACTCATAATAGAAAAGATTATTTTTTATGAATTATAATGAAAATGGCGAATTGGCGTGTAAAATGCGCCAATTCGCCGTTGCATCAAAATGAGCAGATACTGTCAGCTACAAATCCTCGCTGGCTGTTGTCAGTTTGCAGCCGGATACCTCATTACTATTTCCCCCATAAATTTCTTTTGCTTCCTGTGGCAGCCCCTGTACATGTTCCAAATACGCCCTGCTGTTTCTGGCCTCTGTTGTATCATAGTAAAATCCCATCCCTGCGCTTAATTCCATGGCCGTGGAATGAAATAAATCACACATATGAAACACTGCTTTCCATATAGCATTTACTTCACCTGCTGCATAGGTGCGCAGAAACTTCTGATAATCTTTCTCTGGCAAAAACTGGTTCAGATACTTTAAGCCTTTTCCCGGATTAACAGAAAAATTATGCTCCATTCCGATTTTCCATTGCAAAAGCTGCTTCAGCATAGGTCTTACATGGAAATCCAGCATCTCTAATGCATAGGGAAGCTCCCGCCTCCACAGGCCTTTTGCCACATTATTCAGACACCACCAAAATTCATTACAGGTAAACAAAAAGTCCTTCTCCCCAGGTTTAGTGACCCAATAAATTTTATCACAGGTTTCCTTCTCCTTAGGCATGATTCCATCCTTATCCACAAGAGTCTGATACAATTCCAAATGGGACAAAGCATACTCCTTTGTACAGACATGCAAATCCAGCCGGTTTCCGTCCTCAAATTGAATCAGCCATCCATAGCAATTCTCAACATCAGAAGGGAAAATGTCATTTTCTTCCGGATACTGCATATACAGCCGTTTGCCAAAGCAGTCTATCCATTCTCTGTTTTTCCGAAAGGGTGCCGTACTGGTAACAATATATATCACATCATAATCCTGAAAAATATCCCTCGGAATCTTTGGATTTGCCCGTGAACCTTCCAGATAGGCAGCACGGACAGATTCTTCCCTATTTGCCACACTTTTTATCAAATCCAGCATTTCCTTTTCTGTGCGCATTTATTTTCCTCCTTCTGTGATAAAACCATTTCATTCATGGGGAGATTTCTATTCCCGGAGTACAAATTCATATAACAAATAATCGGTCAATCCCGTGTCTTCATAATAAAGCTTCAAAGTCTCCCTATATTGAAATCCCATAGATTCATATAACCTCTGGGCCGGTATATTTCCACTTAACACATCCAGCCTGACTGCTTTCTGTCGGTTTTCTTTGGCTATTTTCAGAGCTTCTTCTACCAGCAATTTTCCCATACCCTTTCCCTGGCAGGACCGCAATAAGCCAAGGGCATGAATCATCATCACCTGGTCTCTGTCTGCCTGAACAGCCCATTTTACCTTTTCATATCCTTGAGTCCACTGGTGGTTTAGCACCATAACAGCAACAGGCTCCTGATTATCTTCCAATAAATACAGTTCCCTGTTATGGACAGCATTGTACAGGAAATCATCTGAAGGATAAATTCCCTTCTTCCATCCCGGACCAAAGGGCGCACCTTTCATACTGTCAATGATTTCCCAGTACAATGTTTTTACCATATCCAAATCCCTATCCTCTGCCTGTCTCAAAACCATACTATCAACCTCATGTTCTCACCTGCTTTTGCATTTCCAACCATTTTTGTATTCCTTTTTTTACAGGAGGAAAAATATTTTGGGGAATTTCTGAAGGAGAGAAAAATTTTAAGCTTTTCACTTCCTCCATCTGAGGCTTCAAATCTCCCGTGTAATTTTTACATAGGTACACAATATCAATATTGGAAACCTCGTCGCCATTAGGATAGATATAATGTGTATCCTTTCCTGAGAAAATCCCGAAAAGTTCTAATTCCTTTGCCTGCAAACCAGTTTCTTCTAACAGTTCTCTTTTAGCAGCCTCTTCTACTACTTCATCAAGTTCTACGGAACCTCCTGCGTATCCCCAACAATCATTATCTTTTCGCAGCTGTAATAAGATGCGTCCTTGATTATCTTCCACAATTACGCTGACCCCAACTTGAAGCAAGGGACGGTGGCCAACAATTTTCCGCAGACCTAATATGTAATCTGACATCCTCTTTTACCTCTTCAAAATAAATTCTTTCATTTCATAATTTTAGCTTTTGTCACAGCATAACCGTCAACATTTCAGACTACTTATAGAAGGCAACATACCCAGCCTGGGTAGGATGGTCCGCAATAAGCGCCTCCCCTTCCTTTAAAACAGAGCGGTTATCCCGTTTTCAATGGCTGTGTTACGCAATAGAAGCCCATTTTTGAGGGCAAAGGTATAAAATACCATCTTTTTTTATTGCCTTTCAATATCGCCATTATACCACTTATCCGGTGCAGCCACAATTCCATATCACGCCGTTTGCTCTGCGTTAAAGTACCCATTCTGCTTTAATTTGTTTCATAACACTCAACCTTCTTATTTTCAATAATCAGTAAAATACCAAAAATTATCTCTGTGATAAGCATAAATACTGCTATAAAAAATGTGGGAGCATATATTCCAAGCAATAATACATTAATCGGTATCAATACAGAAAAAACATAGCAATCAATATATAAATCATTTGATTAAGTGAAATAAGCAGCCCCAATCTTGAAAGTGGATTTTCTTTATTTTGAAAATCAATCTTCAAAATTTTCGAGAATAAAAAAGCCAATGGCACTAATGGTGTTGAACAGCAAAAGGTGAATAAGTTTTTTGCCATAATCGGCAATGAGGATATATGGATACCTAAGACTGCTACCCAAACGAAAACAGAAGCAGCAATAAAATGGAATCCTCTTTTTTGTTTTCTTATATTATCTTCTCTCAGTTCTTGCAATGTTGATACTAACTCTTTTCTATTTTCCATTTGCTTTTCTCCTCTGCTGTTGATACTTCATCAAGGCTTGGGTATAAATTTCTCCTTGCTTATTGCTATACCACTGGTATATACCAATACAAATAAAATAAAGAACACATATAATTCCAATAAAAGTTAACCATTGAATAAATGTTCCTATACCGCTGAAAAATCCAATCCAATAGAAGTTTAGACACTCATATAAGCTAAACAATACCATAAAGCAGGTTAATCTTTTTGTGAAAGTCCAATTCTTAATAAAAACTTTTGTAAAAAGAATATTAAAAATCCACACGCCACCAATCACAAAAAACAGTAGTTGAGTTAACATACTTACTGAAATTTGTTGTTGATTGGAAATATGGCAGTATGCTATCCAGATGATAAGAAGCCATGTCGTACAGAAGGCAATCCCATTTCTCATCCAAACGAAAAATTTTATGATATTTTTGTTATTTTTCATTCCTATCCTCCTATATTGATAATAGTTTCCGTACAAACGGTACATATTTTCTTGAAATATATAATAACTCTCCATTACACAATGTTACTAAAATGGTGCGATTTAACTCTGGTTTTAGGGAGCGGATTTTATTTATGTTTACGATAAGTGACTTTGAAATTCGTACAAAGTCTTTATCGGATAAAATTTCCTCTAGTTCATATAACCTTTGTTTGATTTCCATAACATCTTCCTGCGTGTATAGAAATGTTTGCACTGAATAATTACGCTTAATGTTTCTTTTATGTGTTCAATAATCTGAATATCCATATGGCACCTCCTTTGATTATTATAATCATTGGTATTATTTTCTCAATTGCTTTATTGTAAGAGGTACAAAATTGAGTGTTAAAATGCCACTAAATGAGCAAACCACATATACCTTATCTGCTGTTTACAACAGAGGAAGATATTAAACAATATAACGCTTTTTGACAGCAAAAACGCTTTATTTAGGCAGCTCAAAAAGTATAAAATCGTGGAGGATAAAGAATTTATCTCTATCCGCCACGATTTTACTGCTATATGCGTTACAATATGTTAAGTGTAGATGATTTCCTTATCCACAATCTCCATACTAGGAGATATAAAAAGGAACTACTTGTTTTGAGCAGTTCCTTGCCTTACTTATAGAGTAATTATACGATTCCTTTTCGCTAAAGATAGTGAGTAATAAACCGGACTACGGCTAGTCAAATCAACATCCCTCTTTACTCTAATATGGGAGTCCAGTTTTTATTTTCATATGCTTCAAAGCACATTTTAATTTGCTCCTCATTATTCTTTTCTCCTGCTAACTGGGGCAGATTATCTTTGCTAAAATAACGGTATTCTGTTGTTTCTATATTGGGTTCAAAAGCGCCGCCAATCACAGAGCAAAGAACAAAAATCTTACACACCCCATAGGCATATACAGGCAGGTTATGTTTTGCCCGGTCCTGAACAGCAATGATTTTTTCTGTTCTTACATCCAGTCCCGCCTCTTCCTTTACTTCTTTTATGGTATTTTCTTTCACAGACAAATTTACATCTACCCATCCTCCAGGCAGCGACCATGTACCGTTATTTTCTCTCACCAAAAGTATTTTCCCCTTGTTAAAAATAGCTGCCCTTGTGTCCAGCTTTGGCGTCTGGTACCCTGTTTCATTACAAAACAAGTCTTTCACTTTTTCAACAGGTATGTCTGTTTTACAGGCCAGAATCTCCGCTGAAATTTCCCGAATCCGTTGATACCTTTCCCTGTCATAAGCATCTTTTCCATAGGTCAGACCCGCCTGGGCAAGACTTTGAAGCTCTATTGCCCAATCCAGCCATTTTTTATCCTCATTTTTCATAACTTTACCTCTATATTTTTCTGATTTGCTTTCTCCCATTATACCATTCCGCCTTAGTATTCCCTATGATTTTCCAAAATTTCCGCCTGTTTTTCTGTTGTTCTTTCTTTTTTCTACTGGTCTTGTATCTAATTTTATCCTGCCTGGAATTGCCAGGTTTTCTTACTTTATCTCTATCTCGTAGGCCTTATAGGGTTCATCCAAATGATACCCCAGCTTTTGGGCCAGACTTAAAGATGCTTTGTTGTGAGCGTCCCAGCTGGGATACAGCCCTAGCTTTTCACATTCCAAAATCAGGGCGGCGGCCGCTCTATAGGCCAGTCCTTTTCTCCTATATTTTGGGTGGGTATCTATTTCAATTTCAATACCTTCCCCGTAATAAGAATAGGAGGAAGCTCCGGCCACTGGTATCCCCTCCAAGGTAATCGCCACTCCCAGTCCATGGTCCCGGAAAGCCTCATAGTTTTCAAACTGGCTTACCCAGTCTTGGCACCAGGTATTTTCTTTGGCATACTGGTAAATTTCCCTGTCTATTTTTTGCACTTTATAGGGAGATGGCAGGCTTTTTACTGCCAATGCCAATTTATCCAAATCCCATACATGCTTTTCCTTTTTCAGGGCATACCTGGTAATCTCCCGGGCCTTTTCCCCATAAGCCTGCCGGATACACAGCTCCCATTCCCGGTCAGGAGGTACTATAATTCCGAATTTCTTTCCATAGCATCCCGGCCAAAATAAGGCTCCCTCCAAATCTGCCTCTCCTGCAGGGAAACAAAAATCCCCCAAAATTGCAAGAGCAGTTTTGGGAGACTGTAAATGGTCCGTGTAAACACACCCCATGGTTCCCTCCAGACAGGAGAGAACCAGAGTGTCCTTTTTCTCTGAAAAAAAGCGCTTTACTTTTTCATTTGTTCTACTATTTTTTACCGGATAATATCTACTCATAAATTTCTACCTCTGAAATACAGTTATCCTCCCACCGTTCTCCGGGATAGGATTCCTGAATAGTAAGGGATACAAAGGACGCCTCTGCAGGCTCCTCCAAAACCAGGCAAAAACTGGTCTTTTCATCTGTAAATTCCACATTCTTCTGGAACTGTTCCCCAATCTGTATGGTCAGAGTTTTTGGGCGGGCATTGTACTTCCAAAGCTCATCACTTCTCCAGTTTCCCAAGTTCAATACAAGACAGCGGACTGCATGGGCTCCATCCAGATTTATTTTTATGCTTTTCCCTTCTCCGGTTCCCTCTTCTCCCTCCTGCCAGGAGGTAGTCTGGTCTCCGTCTATGGCCTTTTCTGCCCCATATCCTTCTTCCCCGGATTCTTTCTGGGAGTCTGCTTCTGCTCCTGTAGGTGTGATTTTCTGGTATTGGCTTATGTCTGTCTCTTCTGTTAACTTTAAGGAATATCCCTCTTCTGCCGGGGAAGCCTTTTTACTATCCTGCTGCTTCTCCAGATTTTCATAATATTCCTTTTCCATTCTGTCCATATCCTTCATATGGCGGATTCCCAGAAAAATGCCTACAGCCAGACAGAGAAGCAGAAAGACTGTTGCTAATAAAGCCGTATATCTTCTGGCTCTCTTCTGCTGAGGAGAGAGGATTATCTCTTCTTCATCCTCATCGTCACTGTCCTCCTCATCCTGGTCTTCATCCCTATCCTCACCCATGGCATCTCTAACTTCAAGAACCGGATTTTCTTCACTGTCACTTTTTGTCACTGGAATTTCCCGGGTTTCTCCCATCTCGTCTTCCTGGAAATTCTTCGTTTCCGTCCAGTCTCTTTCTTCAGCTTCCGGTTCCTGTGGAACTTCCTCTGCATCTGGTTCCCGGGGAATCATATCCTCCTCTGCATCTTCCGGCTGAGGGGAATCTTCCTGTCCTTCTTCCCCTGACTCAGGTTCATAGGACGGCTCATCAGGCATCTGCTCTTCCTGGAATTTCTGTCTATCATCCACCTCTGCGTCAATGGGGCGTTGGCCTTCTGCCTCTTCAAATCCAGCAGATGCCTGATTTTCTTCCAGGGTACTTTCCGGAGTGTTTTCCAAACTATTCTCTTGGACGTCCCCCTCATTATGCTCCTGACTGAGCTCCTGCCCATATTCCTGATAACTTACCTGGCTGTCATCCAAGCTGTTTTCTTGGATATTTTCTTGCGTATTTTTCTGACTGTCTAAGGGGCTGCCTTCCTGCCGGGCGGATTCCCGGCCATCCGGCAGCTCTCTTTCTTCTTCCAGAATTTTCTGAAGCTCTGCATCAGATTTGTAGAAGGCCCACACATCCTCATCGTCCATATATTGGGGAAACACTGCTTTTCCGCAGCGGCTGCAATACAAATCAATATCCGAAAGCTCTTTCCCGCATCTCTCACATTTCATAAGTAAACCTTTCCGGAATCTTACTTCCAGTAATCTCTTTCATTATCTATCATGTACAATAATGCATTACAGATACATGCGGCAATGTTGCTTCCGCCTTTTCTTCCCCTGGCTACAATATAGGGAACCTGAGTATCCATAATCATTTCTTTAGATTGTACCACATTTACAAAGCCTACCGGAACCCCTATGATACAATATGGCGAAATTTTTTTCTCTTGTATCAGTTCATAGAGTCGAACCAGGGCAGTGGGAGCATTTCCTATGGCAAAGATTACCGGCTTTTGGAGTTTTGCCGCCTTGTCCATACTGACAGCGGCTCTGGTACAGCCCAGTTCTTTGGCCTTTTTTGCCACATCTTCATCAGACATAAAGCAGTAAACCTGGCCTCCGTACTTCTGCAGGGCTCTTTTGTTGATTCCTGCCTTAGCCATCTGGGTATCTGTCACAATACAGGCGCCTTCCCGTATGGCCTTCAGAGCTTTCTCCACTGCTCCTTGAGAAAAGCACAAATTATCCGCATAATCAAAATCTGCGCTTGTGTGGATACATCGCTTTACAATCAGTTCCGTACCCGGTATCAGCTTTTTGTCTCCCAACTCTTTGGTAATGATTTCAAAACTTCTGGTTTCTATATCCTTTGGCGCTATCTTTTCCAGTTCTGTCATCCTTGTTCTCCCGCCTTTCTTCTCATTTGGATGTTTCAATACCTGCTTCCAGAATTTCATATATTTTCTTCATATCCAGATGTTTGCGCAGGCCCTCTGCCAGCAAATCATACTGGGTTTCCTTAAAAGCAGCAAAATCCATTCCCTTTATCTGAGACATATCCAATCCCTTTTTCCTTCCAATGGCCTCCGCCACCTTTTTTGCCACATCTTCCCTATCAAAAATTCCGTGAACATAGGTACCATAAACATTTCCTTTCCAGGCTCCGTCTGCTTTTGCCTTGCCCTGTATAGTATCTTCTATCCTGGTAAGTCCTCCTGCATCTCCTACAAACTTCGTCTCTCCCATATGAATTTCATAACCTTCCAGACTGACCCCGGAAAGCATTTCAAAGGCTCCTTCAAGCTGAGAAAAACAGCCTTTCACCCGGGTTCTGGTTTTTGACTGCTGGAATACAGTTTCCATAGGAAGAAGTCCCATCCCCTGAATCCTTCCTCCTGCTTCCACATGGTCCGGGTCTGACAGCTGCTCTCC
>CABSEJ010000083.1 GCA_902476765.1 uncultured Blautia sp. | reverse complement strand
TCCCAAACAGCGTCAGGCTCACCCATGGAAACCCACACGTCAGTAGTGACCACATCCGCACCTTTTGTTCCTTCCATCACGTCCTCGGTAAGGGTGATAGAGCCTCCGGACTCCTGAGCAAATTTTTTACATTCTTCTACCAGTTCCTGGTTGGGGAAATATTTCTTTGGAGCGCAGGCCACAAAATTCATTCCCATCTTGGCACAGAGAATCATCAGAGAGTTTCCCATATTGTAGCGGGCATCTCCCAGATATACCAGTTTAACCCCCTGGGTTTTTCCCAAATGCTCCTGGATAGTCAGCAAATCCGCCAGCATCTGTGTGGGATGGTATTCATTTGTCAGTCCGTTCCAAACCGGCACTCCTGCATATTTTCCCAATTCCTCCACGATTTCCTGTCCAAAGCCACGATATTCAATACCGTCATAAATCCTTCCTAAAACTCTTGCCGTATCCTTGATGCTCTCTTTCTTTCCTATCTGAGAACTTTTCGGGTCCAGGTAAGTGCTTCCCATACCCAAATCGTGGGCAGCTACTTCAAAAGAGCAGCGTGTTCTGGTGCTGTTTTTTTCAAAAATCAACGCAATATTTTTCCCCCTCAATACATCCACGGGAATACCTTTTTTCTTCTTTTCTTTCAGGCTTGCGGCCAAATCGATAAGATACTGTATCTCATCCTTGGTAAAATCCTTCAGTGTTAAAAAATTACGTCCCTTTAAATTCATCTTTGTATCCTCCTCTTTTCTTTTCCTCTATATCAAAGTATCCTTTGAAATAATCTGCACAAAGGCAGGCACTTCTTCTCCTGAAAGGCCTTCTATCTTATCTTTCACTTTCTGTTTAAGCTCCTCCAGGGTATAAATCTTATATTTGGAGATTCTGCACATTTTAGCTGTAGCCTCCAGCATAGACAGGTACAGCTCCCGGTAAGTCCAATCCTTGGACAGCTTCATCTCCTGGGCTATCACCGGAAGAATAATCTCTGTTAAGTTTCGCAGGAACCGCTCCGCCCCTTCTTCCAGTTTATACATTTCCTGAAGGTACTGCAGAATATCCGGGCTTAATTCTGTCAACTGTCTTAAATAATAACACTCTTCTTCCTGTTCATCAATATAATATATTTTTCCCGACAATCCGTAGACCATCCGCATGGTGTCGAAATAGCCCCTCTTCATATGCCTTTTCGCTTTTTTTCCATCAAAATCCAGGATGCTGCCAAGGCTGACAGAAGGCGCTACCGTATACACATTAGTCCCCTCAGGTATCCGAACCTTCTTTTCTCTCCCAATTCCGAAGATACGGACCACAATAATATCCTCATACCCTCTATCCACCAGAGAACTTAAAGGCACATTATTCAGGGCGCCTCCGTCAATATAAGTTTTGCCGTGGAGCTTTTCGTTTTTAAACAAAGGAAACAAATAGGCGCTTGCCAACAGATAATCCTTAATAAGCTCCGGTTCCGTCTCCTTCATATCAATGTCCAGCTCACGCATTTCATCTACGCTGAAGGTCAGAACATATAAGTCAATGGGAGAATTCTTTAGCCTTTCCTCATCAATACTATCCGCAATCAGTTCCCGCAGAGGGCTTACATCCAGTCCGCCTTTGGCCAGGTACTCCATCATATCCCGCAAAACCTCACGATTTATCTTCCTGTGCTGAATAATCTGCTCCATCACATCGTCTTCCACGGATATGATTTTCGAATAAGAAATATTCTCCCAAAGGTACTGTGCTTTCTCTAAATCATCCATGCAGATTAAGGCTCCGTTTAAGGCTCCCACACTGGTACCTGCAATCCCCCGGAGCTTAACTCCCGCTTCCCGCAGGGCCTTCCATGCTCCAATCTGGTAAGCCCCTTTAGCTCCTCCTCCTTCCAGCACAAGACCATATTCCTTTGTCAGGTCAATCACCGGTTCCATAAACCCATCCTCCCTTTTCTATGGGAAAAGGGCCGCCGCACTCCTTATGCAGCAGCCCCCTCGCTGTGTTATCTCTATATAACGTATCCTATGCCTGTTTTTTATCCTCTGTGACAATCTCCATCAGAGAGGAAGCCAGGCCTGCAATGCCCTGGATGTCTGATGGGATGATAATCTTGGTGGCCCTGCCGTCTGCAGCGTCTGAGAAAGCTTCCAGACTTTTCAGTGTCAGCACTGCCTGGTCTGCTCCTGCTTCTTTGATAAAGCGAAGACCGTCCGCCTTGGCCTGCTGTACCTTCAGAATTGCCTGGGCCTGACCTTCAGCCTCTTTAATCATCTTTTCCTTCTCAGCCTCGGCTCTCAGGATTGTGGCCTGTTTCTCAGCCTCAGCATCCAGAATTTCAGATTCCTTCTTTCCTTCCGCAACCAGAATAGTGGATTTTTTCTCACCTTCTGCCTTCAGAATAGCCTCACGTCTCTCACGCTCTGCCTTCATCTGTTTTTCCATGGCTTCCTGGATAGCTGCCGGAGGAATTATATTCTTCAGCTCTACCCTGTTTACTTTAATTCCCCAAGGGTCTGTAGCTACGTCCAGAGAAGCTCTCATTTTTGTATTGATAATCTCTCTGGATGTGAGAGTAGCATCCAGCTCCATATCACCGATAATGTTACGGAGAGTTGTGGCTGTCAAATTCTCAATAGCCATAATGGGATTTTCCACGCCGTAGGTAAAAAGCCTGGGGTCTGTAATCTGGAAAAAGACTACCGTGTCAATCCGCATGGTTACGTTATCCTTGGTAATTACGGGCTGAGGAGCAAAATCCACAACCTGTTCCTTCAGGTTCACTTTCTTTGCAATCCTGTCAATAAAGGGAACCTTAAAATGAAGTCCTGTACTCCAGGTTTCCTTATACATACCCAGACGCTCAATAATCATAGCGTGAGCCTGGGGAACAATCCGGATACAAGATGCCGCAATAAGCAAAATCAGAATAATCAAAATCAATGCAACTATCAAACCCATATTATTTTACCTCCTCTACAATGACCTTTACTCCTTCAACTGCTAAAACCCTTACTACTTTTCCCTTTTCTACAGGACATCCGTCTGCGGATTTGGCTGTCCATTCCTGGCCGTTTATAGCTACCTGTCCCTGAGCCTTCAGATTATCGATAGCCTGAATCACGACCCCTGTTTTCCCCGGTATGCTTTCTACATTTGTCTTTTGCCGGTTCTTATTCATATACTTGACAGCCCAAGGTCTGGTAAAGAACAGAAGCAGTACGGAAACCACCAGAAACAGTCCTATCTGGAGCCACAGCGGCCCGCCTGCCAAGGATACCAAAAGAGCAATCAGCGCTCCCCCTGCAAACCAAATAGTAGTAAGCCCAAGAGTCACAATTTCAATTAACAGAAGAACAGCCAGAATCACGAGCCAGATAATAGATATTGTTCCTGCTGTCATTTTTCCATTTTCCTCCTCTCTGCTCTGCATCAGTAAAGTATCTGTACTGATATTTTTCTATATTATACCATGATTTCTGCCGAAATCATGAGCCTCCGGCGGAATTGAGCGCCCGGCTTTCTGCGGTGAACGCAGAAACCGCTTCATGCGCAGGTATAATGTCTACTTCGTAGACATTATACCTTAATTTTCTGAAAATAACAACACAGATTTCGTTAGGTTTTGCTTTCCAAACTCCACAGTGCAGCGCCCCAGGCCGCCTCTTCTTTACACTGAGCCAGTTCTATTTCTCTTTGAAAAATCTCTCTGCAGATGTGCTGTAAAACCTTATTCTTCCTTATACCGTTGCCGGAAGCAGTCACTTTCTCTGACTCTCCGGTCTGGCCGCTTATTTTTCTATACATATTGTAAAGCTCTCTGGCCATACCTTCCAGCACACCGTAAATCAAATGACCCGGTGTGAAATTATCCTGACTCATATTTTCAATACTTCCTCTGGCTTCCGGTTTTTCCCTGGTTCCCATAAAACTGGTGTCTACCCGAAGTCTTTCCTGGCTTTCTGCCACCTCCCAGGCCAGCTTTTCCATAAGCCCATACTGTCCCTCCTCCTTTCCGGTCAGTGCAGCCCCATAGGAACGGAAAAATTTTTCTAGAATTCCGTAGGCCCGGCCGCCGCAAAGGGAAGCTCCCACCAGAATATAGTTTCCCTTTACATAAGGGCGGGTTTCGATTCCCGGTATTTCTCTGTATCGGGAACTCATCATAGAAACCTGACCGCCGGTCCCCATATTCAGAAGCAGGTTCTTCTCTTCCATACCTACAGCTCCATAGAAGCTGGCCTGGTTGTCTCCCAATGCCGCTGCCACAGGAATCCCTCTGTATTTCCCCAGAAATTCATCTCCCCGGGTTATCTGGGGTAATATGGAAAGGTCTGTCCCCAGGGTCTCCAACATTTCTTTGTTAAATTCGCCCTTTTCTGTCAGGAAAAAACCCAGGCTGGCTGCGTTGCTCACATGGAGAAGTGGTGTTGTTCTGTCTGTAAGCCGCATTCCCACATAATCTCCTATGGTACACAGAGAAGCCGCCTGTGATGGCACCTGACCCTTTTTCATCTGAAACAAATGGGTAACCAGTCCATAGCCGGAGGCAAGAGGAATATTCTGTTCCCTGTCAAGCAGCTCTATCAGAGACAGCCCGGAAAACTCCGGCAAATCTCCTCTCTTATCCTGCCAGGTGTATAGGGGACTGACAGCCTTTCCCTCTTTATTTACATAGAGAATTCCATGCATTTGTCCTGTAAGGCCTATGCACTCCGTATCCGGATAGACGGTTAAAAGCTCTTCCAGAACCTCCTGTATTTTTCCTACAATCCACTCCGGATTCTGTAGAAATTCCCACTCTTTTTCTGTTTTTATATGGCTTTCATTTAAAATCGTTCTGCTGTCCAGAAGTGTCTTGCTCCCGGTATCCATATCTTTTTCCACAACCGCCATGCTGATGGTAGTGGTACCTATATCTATTCCAATTGCTCTCATAAATATCCTCCTCTTTACTAAAAAATTCTTCATCTCATTTAAATGCCTGCCAGGACTATAAATTTGACTTCTTCCGACTCTTTGCTCGTTGTAAATTGAGGGTAAAATTTGGCTCTAATAAATTATAGCATAGGTATATATAGAATTAAACAAGGTATTCTAAAAAACAAAAGGCTATTGAAAGCACTTCTCAAAGTGAAGTACCCAAATAGCCTTTTATTTACTAGCTTTCCCTCTTCCGGGTCACTGAGCTCTCTATGGGTTCGTTTTTTTCCTGTTAATTCCGGCTGCTGTCAGGGCAGCTCCTGCCAGAAGAATCCAAAGTATAATCTGATTCTGGTCCCCTGTCTTAACCTTTCCGGCCTTTGACACAGTGGAAGACTTATAGATACCGTCTTTGGCAGATTCTGAAGAACTGCTGTCACCGACCCAAGTAAGTACAAAGGGGCTGAATCCATTCTGTACGGAATGGAATTTAATGCCTTTGTCAGTTGTCTCGATGTTCATCAATTCCACATTACTGTGAGAAATCAGATTTCTCAATTTTTCCTCTGTATAGGTATAGCCTCTGTGAAGCTCCGTAAAGTGTATCAATTGAAACTCTGTATTTTTATCTGTGCCCTGAGGATAAGGCCAATAGATATCCGCACCTTCCGTGGATGTTACCCAAATATTTCCGTCTGCAGAGTCTACTAAATCTAAATATTTTCCCTGGTACATACGGTTCTGGTCTTCTACTGTATTTTTGTTCTCCCCCAGCTCTATAAGAGTATTGTTTACTTTGTCAATCAGAAGCTCCATTCTGGAAGCAGTCTCTCCTGTTATTTCAGCAGGAAGTATATTATCAAACATCAGAGAGACCTGATTTCCCGCCAATACGCTGTTTTCAATGTTATTTACCAGATAGGTACTGGTTTCAGGCACAACAGCTTCCGCCATATTTGCGGAACTTACCTGTCCTTCAGCGGTGCGCACGGGAGTTACTATTTCTCTGTTTGTCTTTGTTTCATCCGATATTTCCTTTACCTCCAGGTTTCCGGGCGTCTGCCTTATGTTATACCTTGTGCCCCGGCTGTCCTGGGCATACACGCCCTCTTTTAAAGCAAAGGTAAGAAGTTTGCGGGAATTGTCCCCATCGTCACTGTTTACCTGATTTCCCTCGGAATCAACAAAGTCGCAGAGAGCATCGTCCACCAGATAATATTCTTTATCTTCATTTATGATTTCCGGGTCGTATACGGTTCCGTCCTGAAAGTAAAATATCAAATCCTTCGTATTTACTTCCTGACCTTCCTGGGGCTCAACTGTCATTCTGGGACTCGGAAATCCGCTTCCGTCTTCACTGTCTCCTATATAAGAAATCAAATCCGGAAAGCTTATGTTTAGGATATATCTCTGATATTGGTAGCGAAAACTTATATCGCTGCTTTTATTTCCGTCCTCCAGAAGCGCTACCAGGCTGGCATTTAATCCGCTCCGGGTGTTTTTTACATAGACCTGAAGCGTATAAGATTCTGTCTCTGCTTCCAGATTATCCCCTTCCGGCAGAGCCTGGCTTTCCAGTTTATAAGTGTATACACCTGCATGAGCAAAAGTGAGCGGGCCTATTTCCTTCTCCCCGTTTCCTGTAATGCCGAAACTGTACTTCTCTTCCCGGCTTCCCTGGGGCATAGGATTTTCGCTGTCCTGAGATATCAGGGAATATGTGATTTCTCTTTCATCCATGTCCTGGGCATCCTCCCCCTGAATCTCCTGGCTCACAGAAAAGGAAATGTCAGCCTGGCTCTCCGCTGCCTGCACCGGAATTCCCGGCACACTTAACAGGAGAAAAAAGCACATTGCCAATGCAATTCTGTTTTTCCCTTTATTTTTATTCGAATTCATAGCCTCCTCCTTTATTTTCTTCTTCTATATAGAATTAAAATCACAGAAACCAGCACAATAACTGCAAATGCAGCGCTTCCCCAGAAAATTTTCTGCCCGAGAGACAGCCCGGCCACAAAGCCGCTGACATTCTTACCGGAATGCTCTTCTTCCTGAAAAGGATTCTCCCAAACCTGTTCTGATAATCTTCCCACCAGAATATGGCGTCCATTGGTCATATCTGTGGTACATGTGCTTAAAAGAACAATTTTATCCTCTTTTCCCACTCCAAGCTCTCTGTAATATAAAGCAACATCCTTGATATGCCTTAAATATTCTTCTTTTTCATTATCTTCCTTCACTGCCGGATGGTAAATAAGCTGGTCATAAGCGTCGATTTCCAGAAAAGCAAAAAATTCCAGACCGTAATATTTTTCATTACAATACAGGGAAGCATATCTGTGATTCTTAAAATAATTTTCCTCTTTAAATTTTCCGATTTCTCCGAACATCACCTGCCCTTCCATATGATGGCCGTATATAATGCTGTTGAAATCGCTCAAATCATTCTTATTGCGGTAATCCAGGTATATACTTCCGGAAAGGGAATACTTACCGTCTGCACTGGTATTTAAATATTTCTCGTTATTTTCTCCTTGAACTAAAGGATAATCTATATTTGTCCCATATATTTCAAGCCACCCGAAAACCTCCGGATTCTGTGTTCTGAAATCCGAAAAGGAACGGCTATCCTTTTGCTCAGGCTTATAGATTTCATATACATTGCTTTTGGCCTGCTGCTGTACCTGTCTGCTGTCCCACACGGCATAACAACCGAAAGCCAGTAATCCCAGAAACACTATAAGCAGCAGAGTATCTGTCACACTATTCATTATCCGGCTGAATATCATTTGGGGCGGGCAGTTATTCCCGTTTTTTTCAGACTGCTGCATTTCTCATATATTAGCGGCTGAATCTTCTTCTGCTGATTACATACAGGGAAATTCCTGCTGCAGCAACTACGATTAAAATAACAAAGGGAAGGTTATTGATGATAATACCGGTTGGAGTTACACTGGCATCATCATATGTATTTGTAAAGGCAGTAGAGTTATTTCCCTTTGCACCTACCAGTTTATCACTTACTGTAAGGTTTGCTCCTTCTTCAACTGCAGGTGCATTTTCAGGTGTACCCGCATTCTCCACAGTTACTGCTGAAGCTGTATAATTTTCTGTTCCAGTCTCCGTTACTGTATATTTTGTTCCGGCAGGAAGCTCCTTAAAAGTAAGCTCATCTCCATGTTTCATAGTTACAGTTGTAGCTGTACCGGGAACAAATTTATATTCTGTATCTCCAACCTTACCAACATATCCGTCTTCCGGAGCTTCTGCCAAAGCAGCCTTTGTCAGAGTCACATTAAAAGTAAATTCTTTTGTATGGTCTCCATACTCACCTGCTACAGTTTTGCTGATTTCTAATGCATTGCTTTCCGGGTCTTCAGGGTTTCCTCCGCCCTGAGTATAGCTGTTTA
Source organism: uncultured Blautia sp. (assembly GCA_902476765.1). Lineage (GTDB taxonomy): Bacteria > Bacillota > Clostridia > Lachnospirales > Lachnospiraceae > Blautia. The sequence goes on along the minus strand of CABSEJ010000083.1, from coordinate 5,691 downwards.
CAAAAGCAAATCCATTTCCTTCTCCTGGTGTATCTCCCGGTTCAGGATCTACCTTAGTACCGGTTTCAGCTCCGCTGTCGTCTGTATTTTGTGTGGTGGTAACACTGTAAACATAGGTTCCTGTTTCATCTGCCTTATTCTTTACATACACGTTCATCGTGTAAGTAGCCTCAGAATAATCCATTCCGTATCCGACAGCATCCTCACCAGTCTCCAGAACTGTATATGTATAAACACCTGCAGCCGGGAAAGTTTTTCCGTCAAAAATATCTCCTGTTTCTTTTGTAATTTTAATCAGTCCATCTGTTGCTGTGGCACTGTCATCATCTGTTGCAGCAAAGGATATTGTAGTATCCAGATCCGGGGCATCCTGCCGTGCAGCTCCACCTTCAAATCCTGTGGCTGTAAAATCAAAGGAAAAAGTAAATCCCTCCTGAGGAATTTCCACACCCTCAGGCATCTGAAGTGTTTTGGTAATAGCTGCCTCTGCCGGATTTTCTTCTGTTCCTTCCGGTGGATTTACAGTACCTGGTTCTGCATACGCTGTTACACACATTCCCATTGCCATGGCTCCTGCCAACAAAAAGCTGATTATTTTGTTTCTTTTCTTCATTTCTTTTCCTCCTGAAACTCATAATTTTCTATAATTCTGGGATTAACTCCGGTATTATATTCCCCTGCGCCGTATAATCACCATAACTTTACCCAGAGTATCACGAACTTTTACCGGCCCATAAATTCTGCTGTCCGTCGCATTCTCTCTTGCATCCCCAAGGAGAAATACCTCACCCTCCTGAATGGTAATAGGGAAGTCAATTCCTTCCTCATAGCGCAGCGTCTCCTCATAAATGTTTTCTTCCTGCTGTAAAGCTCCGTTAATTATCAGACCATCCTCTGTAATATCAACTTTATCTCCCTCAGCTGCCACCACACGGCGAACCATTGTCTCTCCCTGGTACTCCACAGCTACGGTATCTGAAATCTGATAATTCTTGTCCAACCTGTAGTAAATCACCATGTCTCCGTCCTTTACGGCTGGCTCCATTCCCGGTTCTCTGCAGGAAAAAATTCCATATACAAATGTAAACAGCCCGAAAAACAAAAGGGCTATAATTCCTATTTTCAAAAGCAGAAACAACACGTCCTGCAAAAGAGAGGGCTGTTTGCTATCCCCTGACATTGCCTTTTCTCCTGAACCAGAATACCAATGCAAGTCCTCCTGCAAGAAGTATTCCAAGTCCTCCTGCCATGGAACCATCCGTCAGTCCCGTATCTGGTACAACCTGGCGGTAATTGATTACCGTTATTGTGGTGTTTGCCGTCAGCTTCACATCTGAAGGATGTTCTTTCTTTGCCTCTTCTTTATTTGTCTGGTAGGTAACGGTATACCCATTGGGCAGTGTTTCTGTCTCCTGTACAGAATACTGATAGCCTACAGGAATATCCCTAATGACCACATTTTCTCCGTCCTTCAAGTTCACTGTTCCGATTCCGTTCTTAAATTCCACACTTCCGTAAGTGCCGGCAGCTGGATTTCCGTCTCTGTCTTTCAGAATGACCTGAATCTCATAAGCCCTTGTTAAATCACCGTCCTCCTGCACATCTTTGGCAATAGTCAGGTCATAGGCCTTTAAATCGTAGAAAAATATAATCTGGTTATTCTCCTCATAACCCTGTTCCTTCTCATCCATCAGTTTTTCAATCTTTATTCTGGAATTGCTGTTCAGGGTATATTCATTTCCGGGATTCCTGTCATTGATAGCCACCAAGGCATCTCCTACGGTTCCGTAATCTGACGCAGAATGATACAATGTATATTTCTTTCCGTTAGCTTCTACATCACCATTGGAGTCTTCTTTATAGTATTTGATGGTATAGGCTGCAGTCTCTGTACTGATGGCCACGTCTTCCCATTGAGCCACAAAAGTGAAGGTATGACCCTGATCCAGCTTCTCATTTCCCGCCGCATTGGCTATGCTGTCCGTATCAATAGAAAAAGCCTCGTTGGCACCGTAAAGTTTATCACTTACAGGCTGTCCATCTTTATAAAGCACCCATCCTTTAAAAATACTTCCGTCCTTCACCGGTTTTGCCAAAGGCATATTTACAGATACATTTCCCTTGGCCAGAGTATAAATACGATAAGCCTCTCCTGCTTCTCCTATTTCTGTCATGGTACCGTCTGCATTAACTTGATATTTACCGGTATCCAGATCTGTACCATCATAGGTTCCTGCGTTTAAGTTATACACCAGGTGGTATTGGTAGGGGTTTGCTTTCAGCCGCAAAAGCTGATTATAGGCAGAATTTTGGTTTAAAGCAAAACAGTGTGTATATCCTGCAGTATTAGCGTTGACAATAAAATCATCAAAATGCCTATAGTTCGTATTTAGTGCTGCAGCCATTTCATTTACCGTAAGCATCCATGCTAACTCTCCGCTGCCGTCTCGTTTCGGACTAATTGCCTCCTCGCTATCCATTTGTACTCCGTTATAAAATACTTCAAAATTTACCGTATTAGGATTATATCCCGGTTTCACAGTATACAAATAGATATTATATGCTGTGGCAAGGCTGGCACCGCTGTTGTAATAGGCGTCGTATACTGTATCTCCGTCATTTGGCTGAACATCGTAATAATAATGATACCCTGTAGTAGTCAAGTGTGTTTCCCATTGATATTTTTCCGACGCAGCCCCGAAGATAGCAATACCATCAAGTCCTGTCATTATCATTTCATGCTTATCATCTCTTTTGTAATTCAAATCTATCTTTAAGTCTTCCTGTACGTCTGTTACAGTGACTTCATAGAGGCATCTCTTTTTATCCCAGCCATTAAACTTTCCTGTAAATAAACCGTAACTGGGGTCTCCATCTTTCCAATATAAGCCTTCATTTTTTTTCGACAATTTTATGGTTACCTGAGAGCCGTTAGACAGTATTGTGGGCTCTGATGTAGTACCTATCTCATAATCCAGAGGAACCTTGATATTTTCACCATTGATTTTCATCATATTCAGGTACCACTCGTCTCCGCCTGTCCAGGACTGGGAAAACACCATAAAGGTCTGGGTGCTTCCCGGCTCTGCCGGAGGTATGGGCTGGTCTACACCATCCGGATAATAGTCGTCTCCTTCCTGTCCCTGGTTTAAGCAGATACCGCCCTGCTGAATCTGTCCTGCAGTTATGGTATAGGGCTGGTCTTTTTCGAATTCAGCTTTTACTATTATGTCACCGACAATATGCTCCGCAGGCACAGATACCTGAACCGAATCTTCATCTGTTACTTCTACGGAGTGTTCTGTACCGTCATTCCAGCTAATGCTTTTTATATGATGATATTTTGCCGCTGTTACTGTAGCCTCCAGACCTTCTCCCTGCCAAAGGGTTTCCGGTCCTGCAACCGTACCGTTTTCTCCGGGTTCATAGGTTACCGTATACTGGCTGGCGCACATCAAAACCAGGGTATCTCCGGCGTTTACATCCAATAATATGCCAGTATCCTGCTGGTCGTTTAGCGAATAGTACACGTTTCCCTCATAAGTTCCGATTCTGGAAATCTGGGTCTCCGTCCCATCTGCTTTCCGGAGAATTGCTTTCTGAAATTTTTCTTTGCCCGTTAAGTATTGGTCCAAAGCAGCCAAATTATCCGTAATCAGTCCGGCCGGATACTCTATATTTTCTCTTAATGTTCCATTAACTTCCAGAGCAATCTCTACAGCATCCAGTTCCCTGTATACGGTCCGAAAAGAAATTCTGGCTTTTGGAAGAGAATTTTGAGAATACAGGCTGTTCTCTGTGTTCTGTTCCTCCTGAAAGTTTTCTTCTATTTCTGGTGTATCTGTCTCCTGAGGTTTTCTTCCAGACCCTTGAATATCTGCAGGCTGAGAGCCATCTCCTATTCCCGATGTTGTTTCCTTTTGGTCTTCTTCTGAAATTCCCTGACTATTTAAATCATCTTCCCCGGTTCCGCCTGTCTCCAGATTCTGTGCATCCGGTTCAGATTTCTTTGACGCTTCCGGCTGCCCCGAAACCTCTTCCGGCTGTTCTAAAAATATCCCGGCTTCCGGCTGCTCTCCCTGAGCGAAGACCACAGGCGTCTGCCACAAGCCGGCTATCATGACTAGGGCCAGCATACAGGCTATGGTCTTTTTAAACCATTTTCGTTTTCCATTTCTCATGGCATCCCTTACCTTCCCTTCTTTCTTATAAGCGTATTTCCATGCTGCTTATCTTTATAGAAAAAATTAAATGCGGCTATGCCAAAAGATGAAACGCCCTGCTGTCATTACATAATGTTAGTTATGTAGTAATCCTATTTGGTTCTGGTTGTTTTCCAAAAAATATCCTTTTTACACCACAGAAAACCCGGAATTTTTCAGGCACAAAATCCACCTTAGAAAGTAGTTTTCTCCTTGCCTGTCCTTCCGGGTTTTCTTTTGCTGCCTAAAAACTTTGTTTTCGTGCAGCAAAAATCACCTCCCCCTTAAAGTTTTATAAAAAATATGGTCACAGGAATCTTTCCCCTTAGAAAAATAAGCCAATATCTTCCGTTTTTTGATATTGACATGCTTAATAGCGGAGGTGTATAATACAAAAAAATATAGATGTGGTTATGTTTTTTATAAATTTACTACATAACTAACATTATGTATAATCAATCAGTCCTACTTTTTCTATCTCATTTCTCCATTCTTCAATCCCTTCTGAGGTATAAATTCTTGTAGTTTCCAGGTTGCTGTGTCCTAAAATATCTGCAAGACGCATTAAATTTCCCGTATTTTTATAAAAGCTTCTGGCAAATAAATGTCTTAAATTATGGGGAAACAGTTTTTCCTTCTGTATTCCTGATGCCAGAGACAATTTTTTCATATCTGCCCATATATTAGAGCGGTTCATGGGCTTTCCTCCGGAAGTAATGAAAATCCTGCCTTCCTGAATTTTATGTTTCGCCATATACACCAGAAGTTTTTTTCTCAGTTTTTCCGGCAGCACTACGATTCGGTATTTTCCTTTATTCCATACCTTTACCACACCCTTTTTCACATTATCTGTTCGAAAGGCCTGTAGTTCGCTGACCCTTATGCCTGTAGCACAGATAGTCTCTAATATCATAGCCAGCCTGTCTTTCCCCAGTTCCCTGGCTGTTTTTACCAGACAGAGATATTCCTGTACATTCAATTCTTTTTCATCTTCCCGTACATTTTGCCTCTGTATCTTAACTCTCTTTATCTTCCATCTTTCCATACCCAAAGATACCAGAAACTGATTTAATGCCACCAGCATAGAATTAACACTGGCAGGGGCATAGTGTTCCATGAGCCAGCTCTTATATTCCAGCAGGCTTTTCTTGGTAATAATTTTTGTCTCCTCCATATAATTAAAAAAGGTTTTGATATCTGTTTCATATTTTACGATAGTGGCGGGAGCGCATTCTCTTTCCAGAAGATAGCTTCTGAAAATCTCAGACTCCGTATTACCCTGAACAATATAGCTCTCCTGCCTACAAGGTACAGCCTGTCCATAGCAAAACTCTCCTGTCTCAAAAGTTTTTTCTTGTACCCGGTATCCATTTTCCTGCATTTTGGTTCCTCCTTTTCTGCAAAACTCCTGAATTTTCCTATATCATAAAATATATTATACAGAAAAACCGCTGTTATACAAAAAATCCCCCGAATTCCCATCTGGAAA
>CABSEJ010000082.1 GCA_902476765.1 uncultured Blautia sp. | reverse complement strand
TTTTAGTGCGAAAAAGTGTACCGTATACGAAGAAAATCATACATATTGAAAGGAGTATTAACATGATTTATTCACACGAAGTAGAAATGATGTGTCCGGTAGCCCAGGGCGTAAACCATGGCGCAGCTCCAATTCCAGAAGAAGCTAAATGGGTAAAGGCAAAAGAAATCAAAGATATTTCAGGTTTAACACACGGCGTTGGCTGGTGTGCTCCTCAGCAGGGTGCATGTAAGCTGACATTGAATGTTAAGGACGGAATCATTCAGGAGGCGCTGGTTGAGACATTGGGATGTTCCGGTATGACTCATTCCGCAGCTATGGCTTCTGAAATTCTTCCGGGAAGAACACTCCTTGAGGCATTAAATACTGACTTAGTATGTGATGCTATCAATACAGCTATGAGAGAATTATTCCTGCAGATTGTTTACGGACGTACACAGAGTGCATTCTCTGAGGACGGACTTCCAATCGGCGCTGGTCTGGAAGACTTAGGAAAAGGTTTAAGGTCTCAGGTTGGTACTATGTACGGAACATTAAAGAAAGGTCCTCGTTACCTGGAAATGGCTGAAGGTTACGTTACAGGAATCGCATTAGACGAAGAAGACCAGATTATCGGTTATAAATTCGTAAATCTTGGCAAATTCACAGACTTTGTTAAGAAAGGTGATGAACCAAACGTAGCTTGGGAAAAGGCTCAGGGTCAGTACGGACGTGTGGCTGACGCTGTAAAGGTTATCGACCCAAGAGAAGAGTAATCAGACAAAACGCCCAAAAGGTAATTATTATAGGAGGATTTCATAATGGCTTTATTTGAATCATATGAAAGAAGAATTGATAAAATCAATCAGGTTTTAAACAGCTATGGTATTGCTTCTATTGAGGAAGCTGAAAAAATCACAAAAGACGCTGGATTAAACGTATATGACATGGTAAAGGGAATTCAGCCAATCTGCTTCGAGAATGCATGCTGGGCTTACACAGTAGGCGCTGCTATCGCAATCAAGAAGGGCTGCACAAGAGCTGCAGACGCAGCAGCAGCTATCGGAGAAGGCCTTCAGGCTTTCTGTATTCCTGGTTCCGTGGCTGACCAGCGTAAGGTAGGCTTAGGACATGGTAATTTAGGAAAAATGCTTCTGGAAGAGGAGACAGACTGCTTCTGCTTCCTGGCTGGACATGAATCCTTTGCAGCCGCAGAAGGCGCTATCGGTATCGCTGAGAAAGCAAACAAAGTACGTCAGAAACCGCTGCGTGTTATCTTAAACGGTCTTGGAAAAGACGCTGCACAGATTATTGCCCGTATCAATGGATTTACATATGTTGAAACAGATTATGACTACTACACAGGCGAACTGAAAGAAGTATTCCGCAAGGCTTACTCTGACGGACCTCGTGCGAAAGTTAACTGCTACGGAGCAAACGACGTTCGTGAAGGTGTTGCCATCATGTGGAAGGAAGGCGTAGATGTTTCCATTACAGGTAACTCCACAAACCCAACACGTTTCCAGCATCCGGTTGCAGGTACCTACAAGAAAGAATGTGTAGAAGCTGGAAAGAAATACTTCTCCGTTGCTTCCGGCGGCGGTACAGGACGTACTCTGCATCCAGACAACATGGCAGCAGGTCCTGCTTCCTACGGTATGACAGATACTTTAGGACGTATGCATTCTGACGCTCAGTTCGCAGGTTCTTCTTCCGTTCCGGCACACGTTGAGATGATGGGTCTTATCGGCGCAGGAAACAACCCAATGGTTGGTATGACAGTTGCTGTTGCAGTAGCTATCGAGGAAGCTGCTAAGGCTGGTAAATTCTAAGAAATACAGTATAATTACGGATTGTTCAGAACGTAAATCGTTGTAAAATCTTGGGAGAAGCTGCCGGTGATATACACATGCAGGCAACACACAAGAGAATACAGCAGTACAAATTTGAGCATGAAATAAGGGAATATCGGGAATAGATAATCCAAAACAGGGGGCGTTGTGACCGGCTGAGTCACAACGTCCCCTGTAATGCTATGAGGAGATGTGCATGCGTTTAGATTTTTCCTTTTGTAAGCAGCCGTATATAGAAAAACAACCCTCAGAGGGTCAATACAAAAATCGGCCACTGTGTTTATTATAGGGATAAATTTTCTATATCTATCCGGCAGCCCTTCTGTGCAGATTTCAGTGCGGCGAAGACGGCTTTCATGGATGTAAAGGAAGAGTCGCCTGAAATAGAAGGTGGAGTCTGGGATTTTAGGCAGGAAATCCAGGCATCTATTATTCCGGATCCGTTTGTATTGTATTTGAACTTTTCTAAGTCATAGAAAATGCGTTCGCCTGTTTTTTTCTCCACTATAAGGGGATATTGGGGATTGGCATTGATTTTCAGACAGCCTTCTTGGCCATAGAAAACCGTAGATTTATCCTCTTCTCCATAACAGGTCCAGCTTACTTCCATGGTTCCTAAAATTCCGTTTTCCGTTTCATAGATACAGATTGCATTGTCATCCACAGTGATAGGAGTTCCGTCTGCATTTTTTTTGTCAAGTGTACCGGTTACTGCCATGGCGCTGTGGATTTCGTCATCTAATAAAAAGTTTATTAAATCTGTTTTATGAATACCTAAATCAGCCATAGCGCCGAATGCGGCAGAATTCTTGTCGAAGAACCAAACTTTTTCAGGGTCAATGGTCCAGGTTTCCGGCCCAGAATGGCGGAAGTTTGTGCGGAAGCTTAATACCTTTCCGATGGCTCCTTTTTTTAACAGTTCTTTTGCTTTTACATGTACGGGAAGCAGCCGTTCCTGCTGGGCAATCATTAAATACTTTCCCGTTGTATGGGCGACGTTTACCATGGCCTGACATTCCTCATAAGTAACAGCCATAGGTTTTTCGCACAATACATGTTTTCCTGCATTTAATGCTTTAACAGAAATTTCACAGTGGGATTGGTTTGCAGTACAGATACTCACTGCGTCAATATTAGGGTCTGCAAGCAGTTCTTCATAAGAGCGGAAGGGGATGCTGTGATACTGGGCAGCTACCTGGACTGCTCTTTCTTCATTTATATCATATACGCCATATATACAGGCGTCTGGATTTTGTGCATATTCAGGAATATGACGAACCTGAGCAATCCTTCCACAACCGATGATTCCGATGTTTATCATTTTTATAAACCTCCTTGGCATTTTTTTTGATTATAAAACCAGAGCCAAAAGAAAACCTATAATATTTTTACCGAAGTTCTGCCTATTTTTACTTTTGCAGTAAAAAATAGCAGAACTTCGGTAAAATAATTAAGAACAGAAATTTGGTAAAAGCTTTATACTGAAAACAATAAAAATAATCAACTGTTGGCAAACAGTAAAAAGGAGGAATTTCAGTGAACGAGACAGTTGTTTTTACAGCGGCGGGTAAAGCAGAATTGCAGGATAAAGACTGTCCAAAGCCAGGACCGGGAGAGGTGCTTATAAAAACGGAGGTATCCCTGGTCAGCACCGGGACAGAGCTTACTTTTTTAAGTGGAGAGTGTCCGGAAAATTCTAAATGGTCTACTTATATTCATTACCCCATGACCAGCGGATACTCTAATGTGGGAACTGTCATAGAGACTGGAGAAAATGTGTCCGGGGAGTGGCTGGGGAAGAGAGTGGCCAGTTTCAGTAAACACGCACAGTATGTGACGGCAAAAGAGAGTGAGCTTAGAAGGATTGATTATGATATTTCATCAGAAGAGGCGGCATTTTTTGCCATTGCAGAGGTAGGACTTAACGGAATCCGGAGAACGAAAATTGAACTGGGAAATCGTGTGGTTGTTTATGGCGCAGGAGTAATTGGACAGGTTCTGGTCCGCTATCTTCTGGCAGGAGGCTGTACAGAAATTTTTGTAGTAAACCGGTCAGAAAAGCGATTAGACTACCTTCCAAAGTCTTCCGCCGTAATACCGGTGTCTTCTAAAGAAGAGTCCATATTTGACAGAGTGAAAAAAGCTACCCATGGGGAAATGGCGGACATTGTTTTTGAAACCACAGGAAACGCAGAGATAATTCCGGAAGAGTTTCAGGTATTACACCAGCAGGGAAAACTATGTATGTTAAGCTCGCCGAGAAAGGCTACCTGGTTCGATTTCCACGATTTTTGCAATGCGGGAAGTTTTCAGATTATCGGGGCCCATATTTCTTCTCAGGCACCGGAGGCCAGTTTTGATAACCCCTGGACCTGTGTCCGCAACAGCCAGGTCTTTTTTCAGATGTTGTTTAACCGGCAGATGGAAGTGAGCAGCCTTATCAGTCATCGTGTGTCCTACAAAGAGGCTCCGGCTGTGTATGGAAAATTATTGGAAGACCGCTCTCAGACAATGGGAGTTATTTTTCATTGGGAATAAGGAGGCAGAAAATGAAAGAAAAAGGTTATCCGCCTACAGACTTAACCTGTGAATATACCAAAAATCCATTGGGCATTCATTGCCGCAACCCAAGGCTGTCCTGGAAAATGAAGGGGAATGGAAGACTGAAAAAGCAAAGTGCGTATCAAATTTTAGCAGCCCATGAAGAAGCCTGGCTAAAGGAAGGGACAGAGCTTTGCTGGGACAGCAAAAAGGTAGAGGAGACGGTTTCTGTTGGAATACCCTATGGAGGCCCTGGACTGAAATCCAGAGAAAGAGTTTATTGGAAGGTTCGTATATGGGATGAAGCAGGAAATGTTTCTTCATGGAGTGAAATTTCTTTTTTTGAGACAGGGCTTTTAGAGGAAAAGGACTGGGAAGCCCAATGGATATGTGGAGAAGATGAGGTAAGCGCTCCCTACTTCCGAAAAGAGTTTTTCGCAAAAGAGAAGCCGGAGAAAGCCAGAATGTATATCTCCGGTTTGGGATTTTATGAACTGTCGGTAAACGGGGAAAAATGTGGGGAGCACCTGCTGACGCCTAACCGGACAGATTTTACTAAAAAGGTTTATTATCATACTTATGATATAACCGAAGACCTGAACGAGGGAAAGAATACCATTGGAATTATTTTAGGAAACGGCTGGTACAACCAGAAGGATAAAGTAAATGTAAAACTTTTATGGTATGGGTATCCGAAACTTCTGTTTCAGGCAGAGCTTTTCTATAAAGACGGCAGCAGGCAGGTTCTGTGCAGCGATACATCCGTACAATGGCACAGGGGCCCTATACGGTATAATAATATTTATTTTGGGGAAATTTACGATGCCAGAGAAGAACTGCCCGGATGGAATCAGCCTCAGCCTCAAAAAGATATATGGGTAAAGGCCCGGGCGGCAAAGGCGCCGGGGGGAAAGTTGGAAAATCAAAAGGCGCCCTCAGATAAAGCAGTATCTTCTTTATTTCCTAAAACTATTACCAGGGTGAAGGAGGATATGTATGTTCTGGATTTCGGACAGAATATTACCGGATGGCTGAAACTGAAAATCAGGGGGGAAAGAGGACAGCAGATTACCATGCGCTTTGGAGAAGAACTTTGGCCGGATGGAAAGATAAATTATTACAGTACAGGAACAGGCTGGAAACAGCAGAGAGACATTTATATTTTGAAGGGAGAGGGGGAAGAGGTATACGAACCAAGGTTTACCTGGCATGGATTCCGGTATGCGGAGATACAGGGGTATTCCAAAATGCCGGAGCCAAAGGACATAGAAGCGATTGTGGTACATACAGGAGCAGAAGATAACGGAAGCTTTCTCTGTTCAGACGTACTTTTAAACCAGATACAGCAGGCTTCCCGCTGGTCTCTGATAAACGGAATGCACTGCGGTATGCCCCTGGATTCTCCCCACAGGGAAAGACAGGGGTATGGAGGAGATGCCCTGACCGCAGCAAAGGCTTGTATTTATAATTTTAATATGGAAAATTTCTATGCTGCATGGATGGAGGATTTTGCAGACGCTCAGAATCAGGACACTGGTTTTATTCCTCATACAGTTCCTTGCCAGGACGGGGGAGGAGGACCGGCATGGGGATGTGCGTATATTGTAATATCCTGGCTGTGCTATTGCTATTATGGAGATAAAGAAATACTGAAACGCCATTTCACCAATATGAAACACTGGATGGATTTTTTGGATACAGGGATTGAAAACGGAGTTGTAGAAGGCGAAGGAAAGGATAAAGACTGTCTGGGAGAATGGTCTACGCCTGGAGAGATTCTGATACCCCCACGCTTTGTAAATACCTATTTTTATGGATACTGTGCCGCTCTTATGGAAGAAATTGCTGCTGTTTTAGGAGAGAAAGAAGACCAGATGCAGTATAAAAAGCGAAAAGAAGATACAATACAGGCATTTCGCCGGGAGTTTTATCAAAAGGAAACCGGAGGGTACAGCATAGGGGCTCAGGGAACCGAGGCATTTGCTTATAAATTAGGAGCTATAAAAGAGGAGGAAAAGGATCAGGTCTTTGCTTATATGGCAAAACATCTGATAAAAGACTGCGACTGTCATCTGGATACGGGAATCTTTGGAACCCCTTATTTATTTGAAACGCTGGTAGACAGCGGATATGGAGATTTAGCCTATCAGATAATTACCGGCACCACTTATCCCGGATACGGATATATGCTGGCTAACGGGGCTACGGCTCTTTGGGAATATTGGGAAAAGGAATATGGATTTTATCAGTGCTCTTGCTGTCATAACCAGCCTATGTTTGGAAGCATCAGCGGATGGCTGTACGAGAAGGTAGCCGGAATAGTGCCTTTATCTCCCGCTTATAAGAATATCCTTATAGCTCCGGCTCCTATTGGGAAACTGCGTTTCGTATCTGCAGAGGTTGAAACTATGTATGGAAAGGTTTCTGCCGCTTGGGAGAAAACAGATAACCGGTTTTCTCTGTATGTAACCATCCCCTGTAATACAGAGGCAAAAGTGGTGCTGCCGAATCTGGGGGGAAGGCTCCTTGAAAAGGAAGAACCTTTGGAAATGGAGCCAGACAGAGAGAAGGGGATTCTGTTTGCAGAGCGCAGAAAGGACACCTATCTTTTGCAGATAGGCTCCGGAGAATATCGATTCGCAGTGGAAAAATAAGAGACAGAAACGGAGAAAGAGAATGAAAACAAGAAGCAGGGATATTTTGGAAGGCCCCCAGTGGGCCAATGTCCGGGCTCTTTATAAAGCAGACGGATATGCGGAGGAAGAGCTGAAAAGACCGCTGATTGGTGTTGTCAATTCCTACAGCACAATTTGCCCGGGCCATAGGATTTTCCGGCAGCTGTCAGAACGTGTCCGGGAAGGAATACAGGCAGGAGGCGGAACTCCTGTTGAGTTTGGTGTTATCGGAGCCTGTGACGGAATAGCCATGGGGCATAAAGGAATGCAGTACATTCTTCCTACACGGCAGACTATAGCAGACAGTGTTGAGTTTATGGCAGAGGCTCATTGCCTGGACGGACTGGTACTGCTGGGAAGCTGTGACAAGATTATTCCGGGAATGTTGATGGGGGCTATGCGGGTAAATCTTCCAGCCATTTTGGTAAACGGAGGCCCCAGTCTGCCGGGACGTATGAAAAAGGGAAATCCCTACGGAGGAGAATTTATAGACCATTCTATTATTCAGGAATCAGAGGGGGCCCTGCAGAAAGGGCTCATAAGCAAAGAAGAATTTAAGGAACTGGAAAACCAGGCCATGCCTACCATAGGTTCCTGTGCCATGCTGGGAACAGCAAATACTATGGCATGTCTGGCAGAAGCAATGGGAGTTATGCTTCCGGGGGCAGCAGCCATTCCGGCAGTTTACAGCGAAAGATTGGCGGCGGGCTACGAAAGCGGCAGACAAATCATGAAGATGATTGGCCAGAATCTAAGAATCCGGGATATAATTACCAAACAGTCATTGTATAATGCCATTCGGGTAAATGCAGCCATAGGTGGTTCTACAAATGCAGTGCTGCACCTTTTGGCCCTAGCTTATGAGGGAGAAATAGAACTTTCTGTTTATGAGTACGGGGAAATCAATGAGGGGATTCCCCACCTGGTTCCCCTGATACCAGCAGGTCCTTATACTTTGCTGGACTTTTATGAAGCCGGAGGTGTACCGGCTGTGATGAAAGAGTTAAAGGAACATTTGTGGGGCCAGGAGAAAACCTGTGGGAACAAATCCATAAACCAGGTTATAGAAAACGCCGTGAATACCAGGCCGGAAGTTATCCATAACATGGAGCGCCCGGTTCATCAAAGAGGCGGCATAAAGATATTAAGGGGGAATCTGGCGCCGGAGGGGGCTGTGACAAAGCCTTCCGCTATTCCAGAGACAGCCCTGGTCTTTCGGGGGAAAGCCAGGATTTACGAAGGAGAAGAAGCAGCCCTGGCTGGAATAAGAGTGGGTGAGGTACAGCCTCAGGATGTGGTGGTGATTCGCTATGAGGGTCCGAAAGGGGGGCCTGGTATGCCGGAAATGTATAAAGCCATGAAATTGCTAGTAGGTATGGGGCTGGGAGATAAGGTATGTCTGATTACAGACGGAAGATTTTCCGGCTCTAATAACGGGTGTTTTGTGGGCCATATTTGCCCGGAGGCTGCAGAAGGAGGTCCTATTGCTTATTTGGAGGACGGAGACGAAATCTGTATAGATGTACTCCAGGGCTGTATCCAGGCTGTAGGCGTAGATTTTGCACAGAGAAGAAAAACAAAGAAAATCCTTCATAAAAAAAGAAAAGGAGGCCTGCACCAGTATGGGGTAAATGTTTCTTCTGCCTCTAGGGGAGCAGTGCTGCCCACAGGAGAATAGGAGGGAATGACAGATGAAAATCATAGACGTTCATGCACATCTTGGTGATGATTGTGTTTTTGACCACCATATTACAGAGAGAGATTTGCTAAAGGGGTATGAGGATACCCAGGTGGAGGGGGCTATTGTACAGCCCTCTCTTCCCAGATTCTCTTTGAAAGCAAATCAGGAAATACATGACCGGATAGCTGAGCTGTGTAAATGCAAAACCATGAAATTTTGGGGAATGGCTTCTATTTATCCTCATTTTACCAGAGAAGAATACAGGAAAGAGGCTTATCGCTGCATAAAGGAACTGGGATTTGTAGGAATGAAAATTACCCCCATAGGTCATGCGGTGAACCCGGAATCAGAGGACGGTATGTTTGCTTTTTCTGTTGCAGATGAGTTGAAAGTACCTATGATGGTACATACGGGAACAGGGGCTCCTTTTTCGGAACCGTTAAAAATAATTAAGGCGGCCAGAACATATCCGAATCTGAAAATCATAATTGCACATTCCGGTATGGAGTGGCTGAGCAGGCAGGCTGTTTATGTGGCTAAGGAATGTCCCAACGTATATCTGGAGACAAGCTGGACAGGCATTTATCATACCAGGGAGATTTACCGTGAAATCGGACCGGAAAGGATGATGTTTGCCTCGGACCATGTAAATAATGTACCGGTAGAACTGGCCAAGTACCGGGAAATCCTGGAGGAAGATGATAGGGAGCAGGTTCTGTGGAAAACGGCGAAAGAAGTGTTTGCATTATAGAAATACCAAAAAATGGAAAAATACTTTTATGGATATGGCCTGAAATTTGATGTATAATTTACATAATTCATAGGAAGAGCGTATAAAATAGCGCAAAAAGGGAGATTATGTTTAAATTAAAATTATGGAAGCAAAAAATGCAGTATTTTGTTTATTCGAGAAAAATTTCTACAAAGATGTCAGTTTTAATGATAACCGTTATTACACTGGCTCTTTTTTGCTCTGTATTTACCCTTCAGACGTATAATAAGCAGATTTTATATAAAAACACTCAGGAGGCAGCGAATACAAATTTAACAAGCTTTCATAAATTAGTGGAAAACACCATAGAAAGTGTGAATACCTATTCTTACATATGTTTGTCCAGTTCTGCAGTGCAGCAGGGATTAGAGAAAGAGGAAGATGCTATAGCAGATTTTAGAAATATAGAGAAAATCGAGGCGTCACTGACAGAACTCATTGCTAAAATTGATTTGATAGAATCCATTTATATTTATGACAAAGAAGAGCTTTTGTGTTACTCTGATAAGTCCGGGAATTACCCTCTGCTCCATCATAAAATCCAGGACTACAGTTGGTTTGACGATGTGGAAGATAATGGAAAATACCATGTACTCTATCATTGTCAGGAGCTTTTTAGCTCTCCAGACAAGATACCGGGCATCTCTTTTATCCGGGCTATCCGAAGCCTGGATTCTATGAAAACCATAGGATATATGGTAATCAATATTTCTCAGGAAATGGTAGACAGTATTTTGCTGGATTTAGATGAGAATGAATTTCAGATGAAATATCATGTATTCTCAGAAGAAAATCATATATTGATGTCCACCATAGAGGATAGCTGTCAGGAAGAGATAGAAAATATCGGATGGGAACTTATAAAAGAAAACAAAAATTCTGTCATGAAAAAGATAGATGATGACAAGGATTTGGTTTCTGTATATCAGACGGAAGACCTGATTTATATGGGAGTGATTCCCATGGACGGCTTTCACCAACAGGAAAGGGAAAATATGATACTGGTCATGGGCTTATTTGTAGTTCAGGCGGTTATTATCATCATTGCCGCTCTGGGCGTATCCCATTGGTATACCAGACCTATTAAAAAGCTGATGGAGTCTATGGATGAAGTGAAAAAAGGAAGATTCAGGAAAATCCAGATTCATACCAGCCATTATGAGATACAAAACCTTATAACCGGATATAACGAAATGATGGGGGAAATTGAGAAGCTTCTGGAGAAAACAAAGCAGGCGGAACGACAGAAAAGAAAAGCAGATTTGGAAGTTTTAAGCGTACAGATGAATCCCCATTTTCTTTATAATACCTTTGACTCTATCAAGTCCTTGTTTTTATTAAAGCAGTATGAGGATGCTTACCATATGATGAGCGCACTGGCTCAGTTTTATAAAATTAGTTTAAGCAAGGGGGATGAATATATTACCATTGAAAAAGAGGTACAGATGGTAGCAAACTATGTGGAAATACAGAAAATGCGGTATGGCGAGGAATTCCAGGTGGCCTATGAGGTAGAGCCGGATACGAAGGAATATAAAATCCTGAAATTTGTTTTGCAGCCTTTGGTAGAAAACTCTATCAGCCATGGTATTCATGGGTTTGTGAAAGAAGGAATGATTACTGTGCGTATTAAGAAAGAAGATGGATTCCTATGTCTGGCAGTGGAAGATAATGGAATCGGGATGTCAGAACGTACCCTGGCCAGTGTTTTAAATGGAGAAAGCGCGGGGAATATAAAATCTTTTGGACTAATGGGTACCATGCGCAGGCTTTCTTTCTGTTATGGGGAAGGTATGACCTATCAAATTGCCAGCAGGATTCATCAGGGAACACAGATACGGATTTATATCCCTATGGGGAGTCTTCAGAAATGAGGGTGAGAGAAAATGCTGAAACTAATGATTGTAGATGATGAGTATTTAATCAGACAATATATATGCAACTGTATTGACTGGGAGGAGCTGGGATATACGATTGTAGGAGAACTTGGCTCTGCCCAGGGCGCTCTGCGGCTTGCGAAAGAGGTTCAGCCGGATGTTGTACTGACCGATATTTGTATGCCGGGGCTGGACGGACTGTCCTTTGCCGGTATGCTGAAGGATGCCTGCCCGTCGGTGAGGATAATTGCAGTTACCGGACACGATGACTTCGAATATGCCCAGCGGGGAATAAGAGTGGGGCTGGACAACTATTTGTTGAAGCCCATTGATGAAAAGGAACTTAAAAACACTGCCCTTGAGATAAAAGAAAATATTTTAACCCAGCGTATGCAGGACAGTATGTTTCGGGAACTGGAAGATTATCGAAAGCAAAGTGAGCCCATTGTCAGAGAATATTATTTAAAACAGCTGCTGGAACCTGGATTTTCTCAGAAACAGATAAAAGAAGACGCTATCAGAGATATTTTGCCTGGAAAGGAAGGATTCTATCAGGTTATTGTATTGAGCTTTGACGATTTTTCTCAGGTGCTGCTGGGAAAGGATATAAAAAAAGGAAATGCCCGCTGGCTGAAAGACTATATGAGGAAAAATCTGGATGAAGAAACTGCGGTCTGGGTGGAAGATAAATTTGAACATCTTGTATTAATCAGCCGAAAGGAAAGCTTTCCCTGGGCAGAGTTTTTAGAGAAATTGGAAATCCAGTGGAAGAATAAATTTCATTTTCCTATTTATTATGGAATAGGCGAAGGAGAACGTACCCTTTGGCGAATTTATGATTCATATATGCAGGCAGGAAATTATCTGAATTTAGCTATTACTTTTGGGAATAATCAATATCAAAGAAAAAAGGTATATTCCAGACTGGAAGAGGGGGCAGCCTCTGTTTCTATGGAGGATTTGTCAAAGCTTTATACTTACATAGAAACCAATTCCCCGGATAAGATGGAAACTTTAATTAGAAGCTGGTTTGAAAAATGGAAAAATGTGAACCTGCTGGATTTGCTGTATCTGAAATTACAGCTTTTAAATGCGGTTTTCTATATTTATTCCAGAAATACCCGAGAAGAACATTCCGGGGAGTTCCCAAAGGAGTACAAGGAATATTACCAGAGAATTTTTCAGATTCCTACCTTAAAGCTGCTCCAGGAGTGTTTTACAGAGATGTGTAGTAATATGCTGGATTCCTTTTATACGGAAAAATCGGTAAGGCCTTCAAACCTTGTATTTGCTGTAAAGGACTATATTCAAACCCATTTGTCGGACATGGATTTATCCCTGGCAAAAACTGCCGGCGAGTTTTATTTAAACAGCAGTTATTTAAGCAGGATTTTTAAGCAGGAAACCGGAAATTCCTTTATTGAATATGTGAATGGCCTGAGAGTAGAAAAGGCAAAAGCCTTTTTACGAGATACAGATTTAAAGATATACGAAATTGCGGAAAAAGTGGGAATTGAAAATGCCAATTACCTGGGAATTGTGTTTAAGAAAAAAGTAGGCTGCTCTCCTTACGAATACCGCAGTTCAGTCAGAAGCTAACAGAACAGGAAGATTGCTGCACAATATGTGGATTGTGTGGGATTCTTCCTGTTTTTTATTCTAAAGGAAATTCCTTTGAATTTCCTTTAGAATAAAAAGCCCTCCGGGCAGGAGCGCACTGGGTTGGAGAGGAGTTATGTCGCTAAAGCGACCCAACCCAGGCGGAGAATCCTGCTTTGCAGGATTCTTTTTATAGGTATCCACAAGGGGTAAAAATATTGATGGAAATAGTAAAAAGTGAAAGAAAAAAGGAAAGGGGAAACCGGTATAATAAAGCTACAAAGAACACAAGTAAAATTCAGAAAGGAGGAAGTTGCCGAGTAGTCTCGGCGATGAAGGAAAATGAAAAAAAGAAGAAAAAAACTTTGGGCAGTATTTATGGCATCTGCATTGGCTGTATCCCTGGCGGCCTGTGCAGGAGGAGAGAGTACAGGAGGCGGAGACTCTGAGACAACCGGCAGTGAGAAAGAAGGAGGCAGTTCTGAGAGCATTGAGTTATCCATTTCCCACATCATGGTAAATGAGTCAGACAGCCAGGTAAAAGCATGGAATAAAGCGTTGGAAGAATATAAGGAAACTCATCCGGATATTACCATTAAAGAAGATAAGGCGGATAATGATGCTTATAAGACAAAATTGAAAACCACTTTGGCTGCAGGCTCTGCTCCTGATGTGTTTTATTCCTGGGGCGGCGGATTTTCTCAGTCATTTGTAGATGCAGGCATTGTAGAAAATTTGGATTCTTATGTGGACAGCGGCGTAATTGATATGGACCAGATGATGCCCAATATCTGCAATAATTTTTATTATGACGGCTCTTTGTATGGACTGCCGCTGGACAGCTTTATAGGTGTGCTGATGTGCAACCAGGAACTGTTTGACCAGTATGGGCTGGAAATTCCGGAAACCATGGACGAATTGTATCAGGTATCCCAGGTGTTCTTGGACAATGGAATCACACCGCTGGCTTTGGGAGAGAAGGATAAATGGCCGGGGCTGTTCCCGTTTGGAATCCTGTCTCTGCGTTATGGAGGAGTAGAAGCTAATACCACCCTTTTAAACGGAGAAGGAAATTTTGACCAGGATTTTGTAGTGAAGTCTGCGAAAGAACTGGAAAATATGGTGCAAACAGGAGTCTTTTCGGAAAGTGCAGTGGCCCTTACTAATGACGAAGCAAAAAATGAGTTTTTTGAAGGAAGGGCGGCTATGTTCTATAACGGAAGCTGGGGCGTGGCAGATTTAGATGTTAATTCTTCTCTGGCCGGAAAGCTGAC
>CABSEJ010000081.1 GCA_902476765.1 uncultured Blautia sp. | reverse complement strand
AACATCCTGTAGCATTTGCAATGTACATTCTGTCACCGAACAGCTGTGTAATCAGTTTTGCATATGGTGTCTCACCACAGCCTGCACATGCTCCTGAGAACTCAAGAAGAGGCTGTTTGAACTGAGAACCTTTTACTGTATTTTCTTTGAATTTAGCAATAACATCCTCTTTTACAGGAAGTTCTACAGCATAATCAAAGTATTTCTGCTCTCCTGCATTTACTTCCATGTTCTGCATAACAAGAGCTTTTGCACCCTTCTTGCCTGGGCAGACATTAGCACAGGAGCCGCATCCTGTACAGTCATAAGCAGATACAGTCATAACAAATTTATAATCAGCCATACCTGTCATAGGTAAGGTCTTCATTCCTTCCGGAGCTGCTTCAACCTCAGCCTCTGTCATAGCTACAGGACGGATAACAGCATGTGGGCAAACATATGCACAGCGGTTACACTGGATACAGTTTTCCGGCTGCCATACAGGAATATCTACGGCAATACCACGTTTCTCGTATGCAGAAGAACCGGATGGTGTAGTACCGTCAACATATTCTGTAAATGCAGATACTGGTAAGGAGTTACCTTCCTGAGCATTTACTTTGGACTGAACGTTGTTTACGAAATCAACAACATCTTTGCGTCCGTTCTCAGCATGAGCCATAGCCAGACCTTCGTCTGCGCAGTCTTTCCAGCTTTCCGGAACCTGTACTTCAACAACCTGCTTAGCGCCGGCATCGATAGCATCATAGTTCATCTGAACGATAGCATCGCCTTTTCTTCCGTAAGTAGCTTTTGCAGCTGCCTTCATCAGTTCGATGGCATGCTCTTCCGGAATGATGTTAGCCAGTTTGAAGAATGCAGACTGAAGAACTGTATTGATACGTCCGCCCAGACCGATTTCTTTACCAATCTTGATACCGTCGATTACATAGAATTTAATATTGTGGTTAGCGATGAATGCCTTCACCTGTCCTGGCAGATGTTTCTCCAGGCCTTCTGCATCCCATGGGCAGTTTAACAGGAATGTACCGCCGTCAACCAGCTCCTGTACCATGTTGTATTTATCAATATAAGAAGGATTGTGGCATGCTACAAAGTTAGCCTGCTTAATCAGGTATGTGGATTTGATTGGGCTCTTTCCGAAACGAAGGTGAGACATTGTAACACCGCCGGATTTCTTGGAGTCATAATCAAAGTAAGCCTGTGCATACATATCTGTGTTGTCACCGATAATCTTGATGGAGTTCTTGTTAGCACCAACGGTACCGTCAGCTCCTAATCCCCAGAACTTGCAGTTGATGGTTCCTTCCGGTGTAGTAACCAGAGGAGCGCCAACTTCCA
Source organism: uncultured Blautia sp. (assembly GCA_902476765.1). Classification (GTDB taxonomy): domain Bacteria; phylum Bacillota; class Clostridia; order Lachnospirales; family Lachnospiraceae; genus Blautia. The sequence goes on along the minus strand of CABSEJ010000081.1, from coordinate 13,086 downwards.
GAGATAAGTTGGTAACATCATCCACAATACCGATTGTGAATTTCTGTTTTGTTGTGTTTTCATATACAGCAACAATCTGAGCCGGTGTAGTATCTTTGGAACCTAATCCGTAACGTCCTGTGAATACAGGTACATCGTTGAATTTTGTTCCCTTCAGAGCTGCTACAACGTCTAAGTACAGAGGCTCACCAAGAGAACCTGGCTCTTTTGTTCTGTCTAATACGCTAATCTGTTTTACGGAATCAGGAATAGCATTTACTAATGCTTCTGCACAGAATGGTCTGTAAAGACGTACTGTCACAAGACCTACTTTCTTGCCTGCTGCCATTAAGTAGTCGATAGTCTCCTCAATGGTCTCACATGCAGAACCCATAGCAATGATGACATGCTCTGCGTCCTCTGCTCCGTAGTAGTTGAACAGTTTATAGTTTGTGCCGATTTTAGCATTTACTTTGTCCATGTACTCCTGAACTAATGCCGGCAGTGCGTCATAGTAAGGATTACATGCTTCTCTTGCCTGGAAGAAGATGTCCGGATTCTGTGCGGAACCTCTCTGGCATGGATGGTTTGGATTTAAAGCGTGTTTACGGAAAGCGTCAATAGCGTCCATATCCACTAAATCTTTTAAATCCTCATAGTCCCATGTCTCGATTTTCTGGATTTCGTGAGAAGTACGGAATCCGTCGAAGAAATTGATGAAAGGAACTTTTCCCTTGATTGCAGCACAGTGTGCAACCGGTGTCAGGTCCATAACTTCCTGTACGGAAGACTCGCACAGCATAGCGCATCCTGTCTGACGACATGCATATACGTCAGAATGGTCGCCGAAAATAGATAATGCATGGCTTGCTAACGCACGGGCAGATACATTGATAACGCCTGGAAGCTGCTCACCGGCAATTTTGTAAAGGTTTGGAATCATTAACAGAAGACCCTGAGATGCTGTATATGTGGTTGTCAGGGCGCCTGCTGCCAAAGAACCGTGAACGGCACCTGCTGCGCCTGCCTCGGACTGCATTTCCGTAACCTGAACTTCCTGTCCGAAAATGTTCTTTCTTCCCTGTGTTGCCCACTCGTCTGTAGCCTCTGCCATGACAGATGATGGGGTAATCGGATAGATAGCCGCAACATCAGAATAAGCATATGAAGCATGAGCTGCTGCATGGTTACCATCCATGGTTTTCATCTTTCTAGCCATTTGATTTTTTCCTCCTTGAAAAATTTGAAACTTGTTTTGAACAATATTTCACTTCTATCCCGAAGTCTATGGAAATTATAGCACGATTTACCAAGCATGTCTATTTGTAAAAGCCAAGAAAATCGAATGTTTTTACAAAAAAACATTCGATTCCCAAAAGAATTATATGAAATATTCTGCTTTTTATTCCTGCCGGCATCGGACCAAGCAGACATGCCTGCAAATCTATTTGGCTGCTGCCGCAAGGGCTCACTACCTCCATGCCTGCATCGTGGTCCTTGGATTACTCCTGGCCGGAATCCATAATCTGGGCAATGCTCCTGGCTGACAGTTCCCTGGCCAGCAGCTTCTGTATCCGGCACAGCTCCTTATGTACCTTGCATCCGCAGTCCGAGGTATTGTGGACGCAGGCCTTCTGGGGATTCATACACTCTATCATATAAAAATCCGGCTCCACCGCCAGATAGATATCTAAAAGAGTCAGCTCCTCTACCGACTTCTTCAGGGCATAGCCTCCGTTGCTTCCCCGAAAACTCTTGACAATATCTTTCTTCTCCAGTTTTTTCAATATCTTATAGACAAAGGCCGGGGTTAAATCTTCCTTTTCGCAAATCTGATTCACACACAATTTATCCCCGTCTGCCAGGGCCCTCACAATCCTGACGCCATAGTCGCATTCTCTTGTAATTAACATGGATAAATCCCTTTCTATCTTATGATTGAAATCATTATACCTATCTGTACTGGAATTATCAAGTATTTTTGCGAAGAAACACTTGCAAAATCCCGGTTTTACGGTAAAATAGAAGAGATTACGCAGAAAAATATTCTTTATGTATGAAGTGAGGGAATAATAAAACATGATAGCAGCAAATAATGTTACATTACGAATCGGTAAGAAAGCACTGTTTGAGGATGTCAATATTAAATTCACAGAAGGCAACTGCTACGGTCTCATTGGCGCTAACGGCGCTGGAAAGTCTACCTTCTTAAAGATTCTTTCCGGTCAGCTGGAAACCACCAAGGGAGATGTAAGCATTACTCCGGGCCAGCGTCTTTCCTTCTTACAGCAGGACCATTTCAAATATGACGCTTATCCTGTTTTGGACACCGTCATTATGGGAAACCAGCGTCTCTATGATATTATGAAGGAAAAGGAAGCCATCTATGCCAAAGAGGACTTTACAGACGAGGACGGTATCCGGGCCAGCGAGCTGGAAGGGGAGTTTGCAGAAATGAACGGCTGGGAGGCAGAATCTGACGCAGCCACCTTGTTAAACGGTCTTGGCATTGATACAGAACTTCATTATATGCCTATGTCCGAATTAAAGGGCAGTGAAAAAGTGAAGGTGCTGCTTGCCCAGGCACTTTTTGGCAACCCTGACATCCTGCTTTTGGACGAGCCTACCAACCACTTGGATTTAGACGCCATCGAGTGGCTGGAAGAGTTTTTGATTAACTTTGACAACACAGTAATCGTAGTATCCCATGACCGTTATTTCTTAAATAAGGTATGTACCCAGATTGCTGACATTGATTACGGCAAGATCCAGCTCTATGCCGGAAACTATGATTTCTGGTATGAATCCAGCCAGCTTCTTATCAAACAGATGAAGGAAGCCAACAGGAAAAAGGAAGAAAAAATCAAAGAGCTGCAGGAGTTTATCTCCCGCTTCTCCGCTAATGCTTCTAAATCCAAACAGGCCACTTCCAGAAAACGTGCATTGGAAAAAATCCAGCTGGACGAAATTCGTCCCTCCAGCCGGAAATATCCCTATATTGATTTCCGCCCAAACCGGGAAATCGGAAATGAAGTTCTCATGGTGGAAGGTCTCTCCAAAACCATTGACGGCGTAAAAATTCTGGATAACATAAGCTTTACCCTGGGCCGTGAGGATAAGGTAGCCTTTGTTGGCGGAAACGAAAGAGCTAAGACTGTTCTTTTCCAGATTCTCATGGGCGAAATGGAGCCGGACGAAGGAAATTATAAATGGGGTGTTACCACCTCCCAGTCCTACTTCCCCAAAGACAGCACCAAGGAATTTGACAGTGATTTGACCATCGCAGACTGGCTCACCGGTTACTCTGAAATCAAGGACGCCACCTATGTCCGTGGATTCCTGGGCCGTATGCTTTTCCCCGGAGAGGATGGTGTGAAAAAAGTCCGGGTGCTTTCCGGAGGAGAAAAAGTAAGATGTCTGTTGTCAAAAATGATGATTTCAGGAGCCAATGTGCTGATTTTTGACGAGCCTACCAACCACCTGGATATGGAATCTATCACAGCCTTAAATAACGGTATGATAAAGTTCCCCGGTGTACTGCTCTTTGCATCCCATGACCACCAGATTGTGGAAACTACAGCAAACCGCATTATGGAAATCCTTCCTAACGGAGTGCTTATTGATAAGATTACTACCTACGATGAATATCTGGCCAGCGACGAAATGGCCAGAAAACGCCAGGTATACACCATGACCCAGGAAGACAACTAAAAATCTGTTCTTCTGCCTTGCCGCAAGCTGCAGGTAAGGGCTCCTTATCCCAGCAGTCAGACAGGATTGTCCCCTTTCTCACGGCTGCTGCCAGGCGCACTAAAGCAGGGGTGTCGCATTAAACGTATTTTTCTTAATGCGGCACCCCCTTTTTGCACCTATCTTCACTGCTCCCGGGTTATATGAACCTTCATATCCCGGTATTCTTTAGGTGAAATGCCATACTCTTTCTTAAAAGCCCGGTAAAAGCTGGAATAATCCTTAAATCCAAACATCAGGTAGGCCTTGGTAATGCTGATGTTGCTGAGAATAGCATCCCTGCAGGCTGCTAATCTTTTTTTCATAATATACTGATGGATAGAAATTCCTGTATTTTCTTTAAAAATATGGGCAATATGATATTTACTGGCAAAGAATTTTCCCGCCAAATGCTCCAGCGACAAATCCTGGTCCAGCTGGTCGTCAATATACTGGATAATACTCTGATACAAATCCCGGTCTTCTTTAGGAGCTTTGGGATAGTCTTTCTCATAAATCATCCGGCTTAAATGGAGGAATAAATCACAAATTCCCAGAAATATCCTGGAATCTTTTCCGAATCTGTCGGAATGGATTTCTTCAATAAGGTGAAAAATCCTGGACTGTATGCTGCTGAATTCCACCGGCTCATTGTGAAAAATATATCTTTCTTTTTCCCTGACACAACGGATGGTATAGAAAAAGTCTTCGGACATCATATTCAGGCGCTCATAATAATCCATGCTTATCCAGAAGACAAAACGGCTGTAGGGAAGGTTCGGATTATGTATCACAGCTCTGTGCTGCACCCCCGGAGGAATAACAACCACGTCACCTGCACAGAGGCCGTAAAGTTTCTTTTCTATCTGAATAGACACATTTCCTTCCAGGAAAAAATAGAACTCATAATAATCATGCTCATGAAGGTCTACAGGCTCCATGTGGCAGTCGCTGTAATAGTAGATTTCATAGTCCCTGGACAGCATATACTGACGTTTTAAAAATTGGGTTTTCAGGTTTTTTTTCATTTTCCGGCCCTTTCTCCTTCTGTTCTTTGTTCATTATTTTTATTTTAATACGAAACCGCAACTTTTACAATATATACAACAACCTTATCAATTGGATTTTTTTGGCTTTTCATTATATAATAAGAACATACAAAGCGAAAGAGAGGTATTTTATTATGGAAATGACAATGCGTTGGTACGGCAAAGACCACGACACCGTAACTCTGGAGCAGATTCGCCAGAGCTGCTATGTAACAGGAATCATCACCACACTGTATGACAAGCTTCCCGGAGAGGTTTGGACTCTGGATGAAATCCTGGCCATGAAGAAAGAGGTTGAGGACGCAGGACTTCACCTGGCTGGAATCGAAAGTGTAAACGTAAGCGATGCCATCAAGACAGGCGCACCTGAGCGTGACAAAGACATTGCCGCTTATATTGAGACACTGGAAAATCTGGGAAAAGCTGACATCCACATGGTATGCTACAATTTCATGCCTGTTTTCGACTGGACCAGAACAGAGCTGGAGCGTAAAAGAGAAGACGGAACTACTGTTCTGGCCTACAATCAGGACACTATCGACCAGATGGATCCGGAAAAAATGTTCGACAGCATCAAAAACGACATGAACGGAACCGTAATGCCAGGCTGGGAGCCAGAGCGTATGGAAAAGGTAAAAGAATTATTCGCTCTGTACAAAGACATTGGCGAAGAGAAATTATTTGAAAACCTGGTATACTTCCTGAAAGCTATCATGCCTGTATGTGACAAATACGACATCAACATGGCTATCCATCCCGATGACCCATCCTGGAGCGTATTCGGACTTCCCCGTATCATCTCCACAGAGGCTAAGCTGAAACGCATGATGGATGCTGTTCCAAACAAACACAACGGCGTTACCTTCTGCATGGGATCCTATGGAACAAACTTAAACAACGATTTAATTGACACTATTAAGATGTTAAAGGGAAGAATTCACTTCGCTCACGTCAGAAACCTGCGGTTCAACGACGGTATGCGTGACTTCGAGGAAAGTGCTCATTTAAGCTCTGACGGAACCTTCGATATGTATGCAGTAATGAAAACTCTTCACGACACAGGCTTTGACGGACCTATCCGTCCGGACCATGGCCGTATGATGTGGGGTGAAAAAGCTATGCCGGGATACGGCTTATATGACCGTGCTTTAGGAGCCGCTTATTTAAGAGGTCTGTGGGAAGCTGCTGAAAAAGAGTCCAAAAACGCATAATCAAGAAAGGGAAGTTGATAAGCTATGAAACTGACTTTAGAAGGTATTAAAAATGTAAAAGAATGGGAAGACGCCGGTATTGCTCTTCCTTCCTATGATATTGAAAAAGTAGTTGAAAACACAAAGAAATCTCCTGTATGGGTACACTTCGGCGCAGGAAATATTTTCCGTATCTTCATCGGCGGACTGGCAGACACCCTGCTCTCCAAAGGAGAGGCTGACAAGGGTATCACCTGTGTGGAAACCTTTGACTTTGACGTGGTAGACAAAATCTACACACCTTACGACAATCTGGTTCTGGCTGTCACCTTAAAGGCTGACGGTTCTACAGACAAAAAAGTTTTAGGTTCTCTCACCGAAGCAATCAAGGCTCAGTCTAATGTGCCGGAATACTGGGACCGTCTGAAAGAGATTTTTGTAAATCCGGATCTTCAGATGATTTCCTTTACCATCACAGAAAAAGGCTATGCTTTAAAAGGCGCTGACGGAACTTACTTCCCCTTTATCCAGGCTGATATTGACAATGGTCCGGAAAAACCGGGAGCAGCTATGGCTGTTGTATGTGCTCTGCTCTTTGAGCGTTTCAAAGCCGGCAAATATCCTCTGGCTGTAGTTTCCATGGACAACTGTTCTCACAACGGAGAAAAGCTGCAGAATTCCATTATCACTATGGCAAAAGAATGGCAGGCAAAGGGCTTCGTAGGACAGGATTTCGTAGATTATCTGTCTGACGAAAAACAGGTTTCCTTCCCGTGGTCCATGATTGACAAAATCACACCAAGACCAGCAGATTCTGTATGCGCTGATTTGGAAAATGCCGGCGTTGAAGAAATTGCACCGGTTATTACATCCAAGAGAACCTATATTGCTCCTTTCGTAAATGCAGAAGGACCTCAGTATCTGGTAATCGAGGACAAGTTCCCCAATGGACGTCCTGCACTGGAGAAGGCCGGCGTTTATATGACAGACAGAGACACAGTAAACAAGGTAGAGAGAATGAAGGTTACAACCTGTCTGAATCCTCTTCACACAGCTCTGGCTGTATACGGATGTGTTCTTGGCTACACTCTGATTGCAGACGAAATGAAGGACGAGCAGTTAAACAAGCTGGTTCATGAAATCGGTCCTGTTGAAGGTATGCCGGTAGTAACAGACCCGGGTATTCTTTCTCCTGCCGCATTTGTAGATGAGGTAATCAATGTAAGAATCCCAAATCCATTTATGCCTGACACACCACAGCGTATTGCCACAGATACCTCTCAGAAGGTAGGTATCCGCTACGGCGAAACCATTAAGTCTTATGTAGAGAAATACGGAGACGCTAAAAAATTGACTGCTATTCCTCTGGCCATTGCCGGATGGTGCAGATATTTGCTGGGCGTAAACGATGAAGGCGAAACCTTTGAACTGTCTGCAGACCCCATGATTCCGGAACTGACAAAAGCTCTGGAAGGCATTGAAGTTGGCAAGCCTGAGACCTACACCGGACAGTTAAAGGGAATCCTCTCAAACGCAAACATTTTCGGCATCGACCTCTACCAGGCCGGAATCGGAGAAAAAGTAGAAGAAATGTTCCTGGAAGAAATCGCAGGTCCGGGAGCTGTAAGAGCTACTCTGAAAAAATATATGTAATTTCCAAACCATGATTTTCATTCATAAAGCGGGCTGCTTCACTAAGAAATTAGCGGGGCAGCCCGTTTTTTCTGTTCCCATAAAGTTGACACGCTTTCTTAACCGATATATTATGTGTGTTAACACATGGGTTAAAGGATTTCAAAGGAGCGGAATCATCATGAAGATTTTATTGGTTGAAGATGATAAAAAAATCTGTTCCCATGACAATTGTCAGTGCTATCGTTCTCTGCTATATCAGGCAGTTTATTTTGGCCGGAACAAACATTCCTGAAGAAACCTGGTTTTTAGTTATTGCAGTCATGCTTATAACAATGGTTGGTGTATTTTACAGTCTTACTCACAACGTAAATCAGCTTGATTAAACATAAAGGGACTGGCGTATATCTTTCATACGCAGCCCCCCTTTTTTGTCTCCAGAATTATATCGCCGGAGTCTCTCACACTATACTTTTACTCTACTTTGGGTACAGCCATTCTCTACATTTCCTCCATTAAGGATTCCGAACGCTTTGTCAAAAACTCCATGGTCCGTATCAACTCCGTCTGCTCCTCTTTTTCCATACCCTCCATAACCTGATCCCACCAGGAAGTAAGGCAGGCCTGCAGCTGAGGAATCAGCGCCCTCCCTTTGTCCGTAAAATATATTTTATAATGTCTGGATTTTTCTGGTGATTTTTTTCGCAGAATATAACCTTTTTCCTGCAGCTTACGCACTACCCTAACCGTCAGTGCTTCGTCCACAACCATTTTTTTGCTCATTTCTTTCTGGCTGCAGCCCTCATGGGTAGACAGATACATCAAAAACTTATAATCCGAGTACCCCAAACCATAATCTTTCAGCATCTGATTCACATATCTCTGTTCCCGACGATATAAAATCGATATACATTTTCCCAGACTTTTTCTCTCCAATACCCTCACCCTTTCCTGAACTTTCAAAAATATTTTACTGTCAGGAAATTGCTGTGTCAAGCGCAAAGGGAAAACTCTTATTCCATTCTTCCGTCTCCGCCCATCAGTTCTGTCATTTCTTCTATGCGTTCTAAAGGAAAAGGCGGTAAGCACAGAGGCTTCATCGCTATGGACATTAGTTTCATAGGATTATCATCTGCTGCTACACGATTGGAACTGAATTGTCCGCAGCGGCGGCACCTGTGTATAATGGCCCATTCTCCATTTTTCCTTACCCATACGGCCACCGGGTCCATAACAGCTCCACAATCAGCTTCTCTGTCCCCAGGTTCATTATCCACATGCATACTGCACAGGCAATTAGGGCAATGGTTCCTGTGATTGCTTCCGGCTCCTGCTGACACCACTAGTCTTCCGCAATTCTTGCAGATAAAGCTGTCTGTACAAGGGTGATTTTTGTAATATCCTTTTTCGTATTTTCTTTTCTTATTTTCCCGATTCATTTTTGTTTCTCCTTTGATGTTGTTTTTGTTTCTTTTCATTCTCATGGATTTATCAGGACAATAAAAAAAGACAATCCTTTTTCATGGAGGATTATCTTGTTGACTGAAACGGAACTTCGGAATAATAAGATTTCCAATACTTCCCTTATGGCCTGCACAGGTACACTTATCTTTTCTGCTTATCCCAGCATATAGAATACATACCCTTCCCGGTTAACTGATTTTCCACAGTATCTACCAGGAACAAACTTTATTTGAAAAGTCAGCTTGTACGGCTATCCAAAAATAAGTACAACAAAAAAACCATCCATTTTCATGAATATCAAATCTTATTGTCCTATTATCTACGAATAGCCAACATCAAGCCACCACCCTTCTAATCTTTTCTATAAAATAACATAATCCCCTCCATATGTAAAGCACTAATTTAACGGCAAATACCCCTTTCTCGTAAGCTGATATTGAGAATTCCGTCAAATTATAAATGGCATTGCTACTCTCTGGGCAAGGGCATGTATGCCTTGTCCAGACATAGTAAACTGTCTTAAAACTCCAGGTTTCACTGCTTAATCTTACCCTGTTTAGCATTTTAACAAATTAGCACTTGAAACTCTCTGTTCACAGTGCTAGAATGATAAACCCATATTTTAATCATGGGAGGAAATCTTTTATCCTCGGTATTTGATTGGCAGAATCCAATCAAAGCCAGACCGGCTTGGAAAGATATGAAAAATATAACTACCAGGAGGAAGTAACGATGATTACGATGGAAAATGTATGCAAGTCGTACAAAGTTGCAAAAAGAAACGCAGGTTTTGGTGAAGCCTGGAAGGCCTTATTTCACCGGGAGTATGAGATAATCCATGCTCTTCATAACGTCAGCTTTACCATCCAGGATGGAGAGATGGTAGGCTACATCGGCCTCAATGGAGCCGGAAAAAGCTCTACAATAAAAATTTTCAGCGGAATCTTGACGCCGGACAGCGGGACTGTTCTGGTGGACGGGCGGGTACCTTACAAAGACCGGATAGCCCATGTTCGTCAAATCGGCGTTGTATTCGGACAGCGTTCACAGCTATGGTGGGATGTACCAGTCATAGACTCTTTTGAATTATTAAAAGACATCTACTCTATTCCTCAAAAGGTTTACGAAGATAATGTGGAAGAGCTTACGGATTTGCTTGGACTAAAAGAACTGCTGCGCTCTCCGGCAAGGCAATTGTCTCTGGGCCAGCGTATGAGGTGTGAAATTGCAGCATCTCTTTTACATAGTCCTAAGATTCTGTTTTTGGACGAACCTACTATCGGGCTTGATGCGGTATCTAAACTGGCAGTCCGGGAATTTATAAAAAAACAAAATGAACTTCACAAGACAACCGTCATCCTGACCACCCACGATATGCAGGATATTGAAGCCCTGTCAAAACGAGTCATCCTTGTAGGAAAAGGAAAAATTCTTTTAGACGGACAACTATCCCAAATCCAAAAGGGAGGTTCCAATATAGACGAAACCGTGGCGGAGCTTTACCGCTCCTACGAAATATAGGAGGACAAAGCAATGAAAAAATATATGGCTTTTTTCCGCCTTCGTTTTACTACAGGCCTACAATACCGCACAGCGGCTGCAGCAGGGGTTGTCACTCAGTTCGTATGGGGATTTATGCAGATTATGATTTACAAAGCCTTTTATGAGGCGGACAGCAGCGCCTTTCCCATGACCTTTTCCGCTACTGCAACTTATATCTGGCTGCAGCAGGCCTTTTTAGCACTGTTCGCCGCCTGGATGATGGAAAATGAAATTTTTGACTCTGTTATAAACGGAAATATTGCTTATGAGCTATGCAGGCCAATACGGATTTATAATATGTGGTTTTCCAGAAGTCTGGCCAACAGGATTTCCAAAGCAATCCTGCGATGCCTGCCTATTTTGGCAGTTGCAATATTTCTGCCCTATCCATATGGAATAGCAGCTCCTGCCTCTGCTTTACATTTTCTGATTTTTCTCATCACTCTTATTCTTGGATTAGTGGTTACGGTTGCTTTTTGTATGCTGGTATATGGACTGACTTTTTTTACCATATCTCCCCAGGGACTGCGGATGGTGTTTACTTCCATGGTAGAATTCTTCGCCGGGGCAGTCATACCCCTTCCCTTTTTTCCGGAAAACCTGCAGAAAGTAATGGATTTACTGCCATTTGCCTCCATGCAGAATGTGGCCTTGCGGATATACAGCGGCAGTATGACAGCCGGACAAATGCAAAAAACTATTTTTCTGCAAATCTTCTGGTCTGCAGCTTTACTTTTAATGGGAAGCCTGCTGTGCAGATATGCAGAAAAGAAACTAACCATTCAGGGAGGCTGAGACTATGATGAAAAAATTAAAACAAGGCATCAGACTGTACGGACATTATGTATCTATCAATATCAAAAGTATGATGCAGTATAAAACATCCTTTCTTCTAAGTGTAATCGGACAGTTCTTAGTATCCTTCAATGTATTTTTAGGGGTATTTTTTATGTTTCAAAGATTTCACACAGTAAAAGGTTTTGTTTACAGTGAAGTTTTGCTATGTTTTTCCATTGTTCTGCTGGAATTTTCTCTGGGAGAAATGGTGGCCAGAGGCTTTGATATGTTTTCTCAAATGGTAAAAACCGGAAGTTTTGACAGTATATTAGTCCGGCCCCGGAATGAAATTTTACAGGTTTTAGGAAGCAAGTTCGAGCTTACGAGAATCGGAAGGATGCTGCAGGCTGTGGTGATGTTTATTTATGCTGTCCTCCATTGTCAGGTGGAATGGAACTTGTCCAAAGTTCTGACTGTACTTTTTATGCTCTTAGGGGGAACTGCTGTTTTTTCCGGCTTATTTTTGCTATACGCAGCCCTTTGCTTTTTTACCCTGGAAGGACTGGAATTTATGAATGTATTTACAGACGGGGCCAGAGAATTTGGGAAATATCCCATTGGAATATATGGAGAAAAACTGCTGCTGTTTGCCACATTTCTGGTACCTTACGCATTAGTCCAGTATTATCCCCTTTTATATATTTTGGGCCGCACAAATAATATCCTCTATATGCTGGCCCCTTTGATAGCTATCCTCTTTTTGCTTCCCTGCTATCTGCTCTGGCGTTTCGGGGTAAGATGGTATCAATCAAGCGGCTCTTAATACAGTTATTTACCTACTGTACGAAAGTTTGAAAACTTAATTTCTTACCTTTATCCTCAGTGTACAAAAGGCCAAGCACCTCTTACAGACTGAGGATATAGTGGGGGCTGCGGTGTTCTAACCCAGCCCCTTTTTCATTTCTATTATAGTATCACCATAGTTAAAATTCCTCACTTGAAAACTCCACGGCAACAATCTGTACCAAATCCATCCCATCAAAAACAGAGGGGTCAAAATAATCATCCGGTGAATAACTTCTCATACTGGAACCGCTATCATATACCATTACAGCCAGCGGGATTTCTTTATTGATTTCTATATTTTGAAAGTCCTCTAAACGTCCTTTTACACCGGCCATTTGTTTTTCATCCAGCACTATAGTATCTGATGTAAAAGAGTATCCTCCCCTGCAGTTCACATGAAATTCAATGCTGTACTCTTCCTGCAGCTCCATTGTCAAAGTTCCGGATACGGGCTCTGCAGTTACTCCTTCAGCGCCAAGCGAAATTCCTCCGTTTCCCGTAAGCTCCCATGTATTATCTGCTTTCAGACGATACACATTTATATAAAGAGTTTTCGCTTCCTTCGGGGCCCGAAAGGTATAAATGCCGGATTGGTCAGAAGTCATGCCAAAAGCCTCCAGTAAAAACTGTTCCTCTTCTGACAATTCATATGGAGCAATTCCCTCTTTCTCCATAATTTCAGAGAAATTTCCGGTATCTGAAATTCCGTTTTCCCTTCTTCCGCATCCAGCACACAGCGTCGAAAATAATACAACTGCAATAAGACATTTCTTCATAACCCTGCCTCCTCTTACTCCTATATTTTAACGCCATAACTAGCGTACTGGCACGTTCATTTTCAGCATAATGACGTAGAATGAATTTTCATTCTGCAAGGC
>CABSEJ010000080.1 GCA_902476765.1 uncultured Blautia sp. | reverse complement strand
ATTGTCTCTTCCCTGCTTGTTCGGGTGAAAATCGGTATTAACCGACAGCCCCTTTTTTTCCCACTTATACCTATAAATTCATACAAATTCTATCTTCTTTTTATATTACTACAATCACGCCGCCGTCATTGGCATACATGGTGCTGACTCCTGCTGTATCCAGAAGTATTACATCTTTCACCGGAATTCTCTGAAGTATGGCGTCTCTCACTATCTCCGCCCGTTCCGGGCAATTGCAATGGCTGATTCCCAGTACCTTTTCTGAGCTGTTTACCGCTCCCTTGGCAATGTAATCCACCATCTTTACCAAAGCTTTATTGATGCCTCTGGCCTGGTCTAACTGAATGATAGTCCCCTCCGGAGTAGCTCCCATTACCGGCTTAATCTTCAATGCGCTAGCCACAAAGGCCTTTAAATTGCTAAGTCTTCCGTTCTTTCTCAGGGTTTCCAGATTTTCTAAAACAAAATATGTGTTCTGAGACTGAATATAAGACTCCACAGTTTCCACTACCTGCTCAAAATCCATCTCTGCATCTTCGCACTCCTGAATCTTAAGAGCAATCAGACTTTCCCCCACTGAGGCAGAACAAGAATCAAAGACATGGACCTTTTTCCCGGGATGATTCTCCAGGTAAAGATTCTTTCCCAGCACTGCACTGTTATAGGAACCGCTAAGGTTAGCGGAAAGGGTAACCGCATACACATGATCTGCCTGACAGTCGTAAGCTTCCATATACCGCTCCGGAGAGGGACAGGAAGACTTGGGACAATTGGGACTGTCCGCCACTTTTTTCAAAAAATAGGCCTGGTCAAAGGTCTCGTCATCTACAATATCTTCTCCATCCACCGTAAGGGTCAGGGAGGCTCTCTCGATTCTTTCATCCTCTTTCCAGCTCTCCAGCAGTTCGCCGCAGCTATCTATCACAATCTTATAACTCATTTCACACAACCTCTTTATGTAGTTTTTAATACCATGTTTTATGATATCATAAATACCTGAATTTGAAAAGGTTTTTCCCAGAAAACTCTAGGATTTTTTTTCTTTTTCGTTTATACTGTTAGTTAGCCCTGGCAGGGAGACCTATTTCCCTCCAGAAGCCCTACTGCGGGCTTTCCGCAGAATATGCAGAAAACGAGGATTCCCTTTATGATTGCGGTTCAAATCCAGGATATTAAAGATTTTATGTCAAAGCTGTTATTGGGAAAGGCTTTTGATTCTTTCTGGCTTTCCGAAGCCACCATCACCACCTCAGTCTCCTACACTATTGACGGCTTCCTTCATCCTGAGTTCTACGACACTCAGGAGGCAGAGCTCCTAAAGGAAGAGGGAAGGACCTATGCCCTTTGGCGTGACATGAAGCCTTTCTGCTTCTCTGTTATCAAAGGAAAGAAAACACCCCTTTCCTTTAAAATCGTATTCATGCTTTCCAAAAAAAATACCCAAAAGCTTCTGTCCTCCAGTATGCTTTCTTACCAACCGGAGGATATTTTCGGACTTTTTGTAAATTTTCAATTTGACGGGCAGAATCTTACCTGCACCACAGGAACATCCCTGAAAACATTTTCCCTGGATAAATCTCTGGACCGGGTGTGGGATGAAATGATTCTTAAATTTTTCAAGCAGCAGCAAATTTCCTGCCTGTCTGTATAAAGGAGGTTTTTACATGATTCAGGACATCGGCAGCCACCGCTACCACAATGAATATAAGCCGGTTCCCCCAAAGGAAACGGACTGTATCTTATATTATCAGGGCAGAAATGCTTTGGTAAAGCTTGCCGGGGACAGCTTCTCCTTCCTTACCTTTCAAGAGGCTGCCCCTTATTATCCCCAGATTTACCAGGATTATACTTATTTATTTAAAATAGACCAAACAAATTTTTATCTGGTTTCTGATTTACCTTTCAAAAGCTTTCCTGATTATACAATGGAAGATGTGGCCCTGTTTCGCACCATGTCGCCTCAGACCTGCTGTTTTGCCCTGATAACCGGCTTCCAGCTTTTTAACTGGTACGACAGCAGAAAATTCTGTGGAAAATGCGGACATGCCATGGTCCATGATACGAAAGAACGAATGATGTTTTGTCCTGCCTGCCAGAATATGGAGTATCCTAAAATTTCTCCTGCGGTGATTGTAGGCATCCGTAACAAAGACCGGCTTCTTATGTCCAAATATGCAGGAGCCACCGGAAAGCGTTATGCCCTGATTGCCGGTTTTGCGGAAATTGGAGAAACTCTGGAGGAAACCGTTCAGCGAGAGGTAATGGAGGAAGTGGGCCTGAAGGTAAAAAATATCCAATACTACAAAAGCCAGCCCTGGTCCCTGTCCGGAAGTCTTCTGGCAGGATTTTACTGTGATTTAGACGGAGAAGACAGTATTACCCTGGACCAGGAAGAGCTGGCTATGGCCAAATGGTTTAAGCGGGAAGAAATTCCCTATGAGGATTACGACGTCAGCCTTACCCGTGAAATGATGCTGCAATTTAAAAAAGGACTGGCCTAATATACATACCAAGTCAAAAGAGGATATCCCCGGACACATTTGCCTCCTTGGGATACCCTCTTTTTATCTGCCATATTGATTTTTATTTGGCCAGCAGCAGCATTACCTCATTGCTTCTGGCTACAAATTCTGTCATTTCTTCCGGTGTAAGCTGTCTGTGGCTTATGAGAGCCAAATCATAAAGCTGTTTGCACAGAAGTTCTGTATTTTCGCCTTCTTTGTTTTCCAGTACATACTGTACCAGTTTATTGTTGGCATTCAGCACCAGAGTTTCCTGTCCCCCGAACATAGAGGGGTCCATGCCGTACATATTATACATCTTCATCATTTCCTGCATACGGCGGCTTTCTTCAGAAATAGTCATCATAGAGGAAACCTTCTCGTTTTTCAGGCTTTCTACTTTAACTGTCAGGTTGTCCTTCTGCAGTGCTTTTTTAAATATCTCAGAGAGAGTCTTTGTTTCCTCCTCTAAGTCCTTTCCGTCTTCCTCTTTCACAGCCTGGGTTACATCTGCGTCAATGCGAAGGAACTTCACTGTATCCTTCATCTGCTCCACATGAGAGATAAAGGCTGAATCAATGTTATGCTTTAAGATAACAGCGTCCAGCCCCTGTTCCTTAAACATGTTGATATACTGGCTCTGCTGCACCTCATCGGTAACATAATAGATACTGGTCTTTTCCTGTTCCTTCTTGGCCTCCTGGGCTGCCTCTTTTGCAGTTTCCTCCTTATTCTCCTGTGTTACCTCTTCCTGAGCTTCCTTCTTTTCTTCCTCTGTCTCCGGCTTCTGATTTTCCTTAATGCAGTCCTCCAGCGTCAGATATTTACCGTCGATATTTTTGTAAAGAATGTAATCCATCATTCTCTCAGAGAATTTATTGTCCTTAATACAGCCAAATTTAATGAACGGATTAATGTCATCCCAGTATTTCTCGTAGTTTTCTCTGTCTGTCTTACACATGCCGCTTAACTTGTCGGCAACCTTTTTGCTGATATAGTCTGAAATTTTCTTTACAAATCCGTCGTTCTGCAGAGCACTTCTGGATACATTCAGCGGAAGGTCCGGGCAATCAATAACACCCTTTAACAGCATGAGGAATTCCGGAATCACCTCTTTAATATTGTCGGCAATAAATACTTGGTTGTTATAAAGCTTAATGGTTCCCTCAATGGATTCGTACTCCATATTGATTTTGGGGAAGTACAAAATTCCCTTCAAATTAAAAGGATAGTCCATATTCAGGTGAATCCAGAACAGAGGCTCCTTGTAATCCATGAAGACCTTGCGGTAAAACTCTTTGTACTCTTCCTCTGTACACTCGTTGGGGTGCTTCATCCAAAGAGGATGTGTATCGCTTAAAGACACAGGGCGCTTGTTAATCTTTACCATCTCCCTGGCCGGAGAAATTTCCACAGTTTCCTTTTCACCCTTGTCGTTTTCTCTCTCCTCGGTTTTGGCTTCCTCATGGATATGTTCCACAACCACATCATCTTCCCGAAGTTGGGATTCCTCTATGGTTTCATACTCCTGAGGTGCATTGGCCTTGGATAAGAAAATCTCCACCGGCATGAAAGAACAGTATTTCTCAATAACCTCTCTGGCTTTATACTCATTGGCAAACTCCAGGCTTTCCTCATTTAAGAACAGGGTAATCTCCGTACCTACCTGGGTGCGGTTTCCCTCTCCGATTTCATATTCCGTACCTCCGTCGCAGGCCCAGTGAACCGGCGCTGCACCTTCCTTATAGGACAGAGTGTCGATATGAACTTCATCAGCTACCATAAAGGCTGAATAAAATCCCAGGCCGAAATGTCCGATAATCTGGTCCTCGTTTGTCTTATCCTTGTATTTTTCCAGGAACTGGGTAGCTCCGGAAAAAGCAATCTGAGTAATGTACTCTTCTACCTCGTCGGCAGTCATACCAATACCGGTATCAATAAATTTCAAAGTCTTTTCTTCCGGATTTACAATGACTTCTATTTTGTTCTTGTGATTCTCCGGAAAAGTGTACTCTCCCATAATCTCCAGCTTTTTCAACTTTGTGATAGCATCGCAGCCATTGGAAATCATTTCACGAAAGAATATATCGTGGTCAGAATACAGCCATTTCTTAATAATGGGAAAAATATTTTCACTATTGATTGATAAAGTACCACGCTTATTAGCCATGATAAATACATCTCCTTTTTTCTTTCTTAAAGCGCACCCGGGATAGAAAAGTGCTCAATCACATTTCTGTCCGACGGTAAGCTTCCTGTCTAAAAAACATCTTAATACCCAAAACTAAAAAAGTCAAGTAAAAATTAGCACTCATTTGAAATGAGTGCTAATAAATTTTATTTTTCTATTTTTTGCCCCACAATAAAGATATTTGGAGGATTTTTATGGAGATTCACAATCTCCAGAACCAGAAAACCTCTCTTCTGGATTTTTCGCATTAAGCCAATAGGGGTTTCGAAGGAAACATAGGGCATAAGTCCCAGCTTACTTCTCCAAAATTTGCGCACCGCATCCGGGGAGAGATTTCTTCCCAAACAGTCTGTGGCAGAAATAAAAATTCCTCCCGGTTTTAGCAAACTGTGGATTCTGTCCAGTACCTCCTCCTGATTTTTCATATAGAGAAGCACATTATAGGCTGTAACTGCATCAAAGCTTTCCGGCTCTGCCTCCAGCTCCATCAAATCCGTATTTATGAAGCGGATATTTGTCTTTCCCTCTTGCTCCGCCTTTTCCCTGGCTTTATTCATCATCAGCTCTGAAGTATCCAGTGCTGTAATATTCTTTACATATCTGGACAGAGGAATGGTCACATCCCCGGTTCCACAGCCAATTTCCAGAATCTTATCTTCACCGCCAAGAAATGCTGCCGAACGCTTTACTGTCTTTTTATATGCGCTGCCGTAAGTGGCAAGCACCTGTTTGTCATATACCTTAGAACGTCTGTCCCAAAATTTGGAACCGTCTTTTTTCTCCTTACTCATACATTTTCACTCCTGTTCTGTCTGGGCTATGCAAGAAAAATCTCCATGCATTTTTCTTTTACCCTGTTATAAGGCTGATACCGGATTGGAATATCCGGGTGCCTGAATCTTTTTACAATACTTTTAGTATGGCTGAAGGTCCGGAAACTGTTTTTCCCATGGTAGCTGCCCATTCCGCTTTGTCCTACCCCTCCGAAGCCAAGACGGGGAGAAGCCAAATGCATAATCGTATCATTGATACAGCCACCTCCAAAGGACAGCCGATGCAGCATCTGCTTCTCTCTTTCTTTATCCCCGGTAAAATAGTACAGCGCCAGAGGCTTCTCCCTTTCTTTCACAAAGCGCTCTGCCTCCTCCAGCTTCTTAAAAGTGAGAACCGGAAGCACTGGGCCGAAAATCTCCTCCTGCATAATCCTGGATTCTCCGGTAATATTATCCAGTACCGTAGGGGCAATTTGAAGACTTTCTTTTCTGGCCTTTCCACCCGTCAAAAGAGTTTCTCCCTTTATCAGCCCCATAACTCTTTCAAAATGTTTTTCGTTCACCATCCTTGGATAATCCGGGTTGTCCAGAGGATTTTTTCCATACATCTTGCTGATATATTTTTTTATATATCTCAGCAGTTCCTCTTTCACATCCTCCTGTACCAGCAGATAATCCGGTGCCACGCAGGTCTGGCCGCTGTTTAAATATTTTCCGAAAACCAATCTCTTTGCCGCTGTTTTCAAATCTGCGGTTTCGTCTACGATACAGGGACTTTTCCCACCTAATTCCAGAGTTACAGGGGTCAGATTCTGAGCAGCCTTTTCCATTACCTGTTTTCCCACTGCCACGCTGCCGGTGAAAAAGATATAATCAAATCTTTGGGCCAGCAAGGCCTGGTTCTCTGCCCTGCCGCCTTCTGCCACCATGATATATTCCTGGGGAAACAGCCGGGTAATCATTTTTTTCAGTACCCGGGAGACAGCCGGAGCATAGGCTGAGGGTTTCAACACACAACAGTTTCCTGCGGCCATAGCCCCTATGAGAGGCTCCATACACAGCATAAAAGGATAATTCCAGGGCGCCATTACCAGCACTACCCCATAGGGTTCTTCCATCTGGAAACTGACTCCCGGGAACTGGGACATAGACGTATGCACATGTCTCAGTCTCATCCACTCCTTTAAATGCTTTCTCACATAGGCAAGTTCCGAAAGACTCATACCTATCTCTGTCATATAGGCTTCATAGCCGGATTTATGCAAGTCCTCATATAAGGCCTTTTTTATCTCTTCCTGGTATTCTAAGATTCCCTTCTCCAGACGGAAAAGCGCCTTTTGCCGAAACTCCAGAGATTTGGTTTTATTTGTATTGAAAAACTTCCTCTGTCTGTCAATCGCTTCTTTTAAATCCACAGTCCGCACCTCTTTCTTTTCTGTATATTTAAGTGAAACTTTTCTCCCGGCAATGGCCTGGCAGGTACTCTATCCTTCTACTATCAAATACTTGCCGTCAGGAAGGGGAAATACCTCGCTGGCCTCTCCCAATTCCCCCAGGCTCATACCTTCCACATCCATACCGTTCTCATCGAAATATTCCCTTACCTCCTCCAGAGAATCGACTACAACAGCCATACAGTCCTCTAAAAAGGCCTCCGCCTCTTCCTCCGTCTCTGCCACTGGTTCAGAAAAAAGCTGCCCCTGGTTCTTTAAAAAAGTTAAAATGCATTCTTCACTATATTCATTCATATAGATGCCCTCCCTGGCTTTAATTTTTCTCAATTTCTTGTTTCTTATTCTGTATGTATGCTTCCTCTCTGCGCCTCATACCTTTTATCCTGTGTTTTAGAAAAGTTTTCTGCGCATACATCAGGATGTGTAAAAGGCTATCCCTTATTGCGGTTTTCCTTCACCAGCTCCAGGATTTCTCCCGGTGTGTCCACAATCAGGTCTGCCTCATGCTCCTCCAGCTCTTTACGTGGACGAAAGCCCCAGGTTACCCCTAAGGTAAACATTCCTGCCCGGTGTCCGGTGTCCATATCCGTATCCGTGTCTCCCACATACAGACATTCCTCCGGCTTTACGCCCAAGCTCTCTGCCAGTGCCAGCGCCCCAATAGGGGAAGGTTTTCTGGGAATACGGGCAGTCTGGCCCTGAACTGCGTGGAATCTTTCCTTTCCAAAGATACTGCTTACCACCTCCAAAGCTGCTTCATGGGGTTTGTTGGAAAGAACTGCAATCTTTACGCCCTGCTCTTTTAATCCTTCCAAAAGAGGAAGAATTCCATCAAAGGGCTTCACATGATATAGGGGATTCTCCTGGAACCAGCTTCGATACAGGCTGCGTACCTGTTCATAATCCGCCTTGTCTCCTCCGGGAACTGCCTGAAGCATATTTTTCACCAGCTGGTCTGCTCCGTTTCCCGCATAAAAATTATAGTCTTTCACAGGAATTTCAGGCAGGCCAAAATGCCGTAGGGTTTTATTTCCCACATAGGCAATGGATTCCACTGTATCCGCAATAGTTCCGTCTAAGTCAAAAATACAGGCCTTATACATGTCTCACCACTCCTTGATTTCAATTCTCATATTTTTCAATTCCTGATATAGCCGGGCAGTAGGCAGTCCCACTACATTGTTGTAATCTCCATGGATTTCCTTAACAAATAGGGCTCCTTTTCCTTGAATACCGTAGGCCCCGGCCTTATCCATAGGCTCTCCGTCCTGAATATAGCCCTCTATTTCCTCCAGGCTCATAGGATAGAAGGTAACTCTGGTGGCTTCATGGAAAGTCCTCTCCTTTACCTGCTCACCCTCTTTTACCAGCACTGTCACTCCTGTAAAAACCTGGTGTTCTCTGTTCTGCAGCATATCCAGCATCCGTGCTGCATCCTCTCCGGATTTTGGTTTTCCCAAAATTTTTCCATCCATAGCCACCACCGTATCCGCTCCTATAACCAGCCTATCCCCTGTAGTTCTTTGGAATATATCTCTGGCTTTTTGAGCGGAAAGCTCTTCCACCACCTCAGCCGGGTCTGCCTTGGTAATCTTCTCTTCCGCATTGCTGGGACAGATTTCAAAGGAAACTCCGATTTGTTCTAAAAGCTCCCTGCGACGGGGAGAAGCGCTTGCAAGCAATATTTTCCTCATGTTCTGCTCCTTTTTACAGTATTTTTCTTTTTCTAGTATAGCCTCTCTTATTTCTGTGTGCAACCATATCCTGTAAAAATCATGTGCAGGATCTTCCCCAAACAGAAGTATATTCATCTCAAAGTACACGCTGACGGCAATGAGCAAAAAATCAAGACCATCGGCTAAGCCGATGGTCTTGATTCGTCAACAGCAGCGGAAAACTTTTGTCTCGTAGCCTTTCAGGCTTATCTGTCCCTGAAGGATTTCCCCGGTATCTAAATCCTCTCCCGGAACCTTCAGCACAGCCTTTTGTTCCTGGGCAGAATAATTCAGAATCATCAGATACTGGTTTCCGTCTTTTTCTCTTACGCAAAGCTCACAGGCCTCCGGAAGCTCTGCCAGCTCTTTAAAGGTATCCAGAACTCCCGTATAAGCCAGAAATTCCTTTATATTCTCTCTGGTAAAGGTACCGCCGAAGTGAAGGACTTTTCCTTTACCTGCCAGATTCTCAATCAGCGCCGGGCGGCCCTGATAATAGTTGGAGGTATAGGAAGCCAGCACCTTGGCCTCTGGCCCGGCCTTCAGGACATCGTTAAAGATTCCTGTTTCTGTCTCTTTTCCATTCCAGTCCATGGACACTTCATCATCTCCCGGACCTACGAAGGTAAATTCCTCTACAGTGCTTCCGGTAATCTCTTTTAAAAGTCCGGGCATTATATCCATGACGCATTTGCCGTTTTCATCCTTTAAGCCGGTCCTGGCTCCCAGAATCAGACAGCCGCCCTGTTCCACATAAGCCTTTAAAAGCTCTGCCTTTTTCTCAGACAAAACCATGGGATGAGGATAAATCAGCACCGGATATTTCAGCAGTTCTGCCGCCTCTGTGGATTCCAGAAGATATACATAATCCATTGGCACATGGTTCAACTGGGCTCCTATGAAGATTTCTTCCTCGCTGCTCCAGGCCAGTCTCTGGTGCCATTTGTCTACCTCAGCATCCCAGACATTGCTGTAATCCCGGATAACTCCGAAAGCCGCCTTGTACTCTGCCCCGGTCATTTCCTTCATTTTCTCTACTCTTTGGCTGATTTTCTTCACTTCTGCCAGCTTCCGGTTGTCCCGGTTGTCATAGTCCAGAATCCCGTGCCAGTAAATCTCCGTACCCATGGTGCAGGTGCGCCACCGGAAAAAGCTTACATAATCAGCACCATGGCCGATACTCTGCATAGCCCAGAGCATCATCTGCCCTGGTTTTGGGGCCGGCGCTTCCATACGGGTGTTCCATCCGTTAGCCCCTGACTGCTGTTCCATAATACCGAAATGAGGGCAGATAGAGCGGACTTCTGTCAGCTTGTCACTCCATCTTCGGTCATTGAGGTTTGTGGAATGTCTGGGGTCTTCGCAGAGACAGTAGGCAAAATTCGGATAAGAGTCATAGGTATAGACATCCAGGGCCTGGTCGGTCATAGCATGGTTGTCCAGGTTCTGGAACATGCCGTTGGTTGTAATAAAATCCCCTGGTTTTACATACTTTCTGAGAATATCGCTCTGCATTTTGCAGAAACTGATGGCGCTGTCTGACACGAAGCGGATATAGTCCAGCATCTGGTGGGGATTGGTAGAATTATGAATAGTCGGCCTTGGCACATAAACCTGCTCCCACTGGGTATATTCCTGGTTCCAGAACACGGCGCCCCAGGCCTTGTTTAAAGCTTCCAGCTCTCCGTATTTTTTCTTTAAAAATTCCCGGAATGCCAAGGTATCGCTTTCCGAATAAAACTCTGCTGTTTCACAGTTTATCTCATTGTCAATCTGCCATCCCACCACACTTTTATGAGGCCCATAGTGCTCTCCGAACTTCTCTACAATCCGGGCACTGAGTTCCCGGTACACCTTGGAATTATAGTTGTAGTGGCGGCGCATACCATGACGGTATTTCACTCCGTCTATCCTGCAGTTTAACACCTCCGGGTACTTATCTGTCAGCCAGGCAGGAGGTGTGGCCGTAGGAGTGCCGAAGATAACCTTTATCTCTGTCTGGGCCACAGTCTCCAGAAACTCATCAAAAAATCCAAAGGTAAACTCCCCTTCTCTGGGCTCTACCTTGCTCCAGGCAAATTCTCCGATACGAATGGTGCGGATTCCGTTTGCCAGCATTCTCTCCAGGTCTTCCTTCCACAGCTTTTTGTCCCAATGCTCCGGATAATAGCAGGTTCCAAGAGACATTTCTTTCCATTGATAATTCTGCGTTTTTCTCATAGCATTTCCCTTTCTTTTTCCATATCCCACAATTTAAGGGGAATAGAAAATTGAATCTTTGTTCCTTTATTTTTTTCACTTTTTATATCCAGACGGCTTTCTTCACCATAGCATAAAATCAGTCTTCTGTATACATTTTTTATGCCGATAGATTTTCCTGTATCGCTTTCTTCGCATTTTTCATAAAGGGCCCGGATTTCTTCTTCAGACATCCCCACTCCGTCATCTGCAATGAGGATATAGAGCCTGCCCTCCCCTGTCCCAATCCTTATGAAAAGCCTTCCCTTTCCCATCTTAGGCTCAAGGCCATGGATAATGGCATTTTCTATCAGGGGCTGAAGGATAAAATTGGGCACCTGGCAGAGCTCCGCCTCTTCCTCCACCTGGTAAACAACGGAAATTTTATCTCCAAACCGCTGTTCCTGTATATAGAGATAATCCCGGACTGTATTCATCTCCTCTTTCAGGGGAATGAAGCTTTCTTTCTTAATCGTGGCACGGAGAAGCTCGCCCAGGGCAATAGTCATCTCCGACACATCCAGGTTTCCCTCGCCCAGGGCTTTCCAGCTTATGGTATCCAGGGCATTATAGAGAAAATGAGGGTTAATCTGCATCTGGAGAAATTCCAGCTCCGCCTGTTTCTGGGCCAGCTCCATCTTATAGACTTTCTCTATCAGGGTTTCGATATTTTCCGCCATTTTATTATATTCTGTGCCAATCATTCCGATTTCGTCCTGGGTCACCACCTGAACCCTTGGGTACCGGTTTTCCTTTCCCAGGGTTTTCATACTTTCCAGCAGCTCTCTGGTGGGCTTTGCAATTCTGGAAGTGGCAATCCACACAAAGAGAATACTGATTCCCAGCATAGCAAGAACCACCATCCCAGAGACAATAATCTGACGGTTCAGATTTCCGTAAAATTCTTCTACAGAAACTGCCTGAACCAGGGTCCATTGATTGGGCATCTCATCTCCCACATAATAGAAAGCCTGGCTGCTGTTCAGCATATCGTAAACTGCCTTATTCTCTTTTCCCAGAGTTTGAATATCCATGGGAAACTCTGTTCCCTGATAGGGGCTGTTATTGGTAGACATGATTCTGCCCTTGTCATTTACAATGTAGGATGCCGCAGAATACTCTGTAGAATTATCTTCCAGAATAGAGGAAAAATAGGAGTTCTCATATACGATATTGATATAGCCAATAGGGTGCATAGTGTTAAAATCCAGTATGGCTTTCGCCACGCAGATTCGGTCTGTATCTCCCGCCAGGCCCCAGAGGCTGGTGCCGTTTGCCTCATAGATTTCTTCCTCTGTAAAGCCAAAAAGGGTCCCTATGGTTTCCTCCTTTTTTACAGAAAATTCGATTCCCTCCAGGGAAATCACGCTGACCGAAACCACATAGGAGGCATAGAGCCCGTCGGTCAGCAGCTCCCCTTCAATCCGCTGCCTGCACTGTCTCAGAGCAAAGGCATCCAGCTTCTTTTCATTTACGATTTTCAGCTGGTCCTGAATGGTCTGACTGGTAAGAATCTGCAGGTTGACGTCTTCGATTTTCTGAATATTATTTTCCAGATTATTGGTGGTCTGCCTGGTAATATCCTGTAAATAGACCTGAGAGATGGAAGAATAACCGCTTCTGAAAACAAAGATAAAAAGCAACGCTATTCCCAGTCCTGTCAGGCCGATAAGCACTGCAAATATCAGCAGCATCCTTCGTCTGATACTTGTAAAGCCCCTTTTCCTGCTTCCTTCTCCATAATCACGGTCGGTCTTCAGCCATCTCCAAAATTCTCTTAATCGTATAATTCTGTTTCTCCTTTCCCTGCCTGCGGAACTCTCCCGGACTGCAGCCAAAGGTCTTTTTAAAAACCTGGCTGAAGTATTTCTGGTCGCTGAAGCCAGTGAAATCACAGACAAAATGGATTCTGGCATTTTCCTGGTTCAGAAGCTTTACCGCCGCAGTCAGCCTTATACTGTTTAATATGGCGCTGAAGGAATATCCTGTTTCCTTTTTTATCATTCTGGAAAGATAGCCTACAGAGAAATGATACTTTTCCGCAAGAGAATTCAGGGATATTTCCTTTGCATAATTGACAGCCATGTCCTGAAGAATTTCCATGGTCTGACGGTTAGCCCCCTGAAAGAGCCAGGCCACCTGTTCCCCGAAATCAGGGGAGCCTGAAGCGGTCTCGTACTTTCTCACAACCTCCGCCTTATACCGTTTCCTCTCCAGAGCCTGGGCCACTCTCTCCACAGTCTCCAGAATATCTTTTCTTCGAATGGGTTTCAGCAGATAATCCGACACCTGATTCCGCAGAGCCCTTCTGGCATACTCAAAATCTGAGTAGCCGGTGAGAAAAATCACAGCAGTGTCCATAGAACATTCATTGATATATTCCGCCAGCTCCAGTCCGGAAAGTCCGGGCATTTTAATATCACTGATAACAATATCCACCTTTTCTTCTCTGAGGATTTCTTTTGCCGCTAATCCGTTTTCTGCCTGATATACCTGGTCTATCCCCATCTTGTCCCATGGAAGCGATAACAGTCCGTTGCGGATTGTCTGCTCATCATCTGCAATCAATAATTTCATTTTTCCCACCTGCCTGTCTTTAACCTTTAACCGCTCCTGCCACCATGCCTTCCATAATGTGTCTGTGAAGCCATATGTATACAACAATGCTGGGGATAATGGTAATAATTACTGCTGCGATTTCCACTACATAGTTTGTGGCATACTGGCCCTGAAATTCTGTCAGACCTACCGGCAGCGTCATCTTGGATGAATCTGTCAGGAAAATCTGAGGAAGGAGCAGGTCATTCCAGATATTGATAAACGTAACTACCGCCACAGTAACAATGGAAGATTTGGAAATAGGCATAATAATTTTAAAGAAAATCTGATAAATATTACATCCGTCCATAACCGCAGCTTCTTCCATCTCTTTTGGAAGGGAACCCATAAATCCCGACATAATGAAAATCGCCATAGGAAAAGCAATACCGATATGAGGGATAATAACCGCCAGATGGGTATTCAAAAGCCCCATTTTATTAAACATGGAAAACAGAGGCACCACCATGGCATAAACAGGAATCATCATTCCCAGCAAAAATACATTTAAGGTCAGCTTTGCCAGTTTCCACTGCATACGGGTAATGGCATAAGACACCATACTGCTGAGGATAACTGCTACGAATACGGCTGATACGGCAATGATAACAGAGTTTCCGAAATATTGCAAAATATGTCCTTCCTGAATGGCCTGGATATAGTTTACCAGACTGAAGCTTTCCGGCAGTCCCCAGGGATTTGCGTAGAGCTCTGAATTAGTCTTAAAGGAGCTCAGCAAAAGCCAGAACAGAGGATACAGGCAGAGAATAGTGAAAAATATCAGACAGATATATTTCAGCACTAAAAACACTTTTTCTTTCGGTGATAATTTCATTTGGCATCTCCTCCTTAATATTCAATAGGCTCTGACCGGAATACAAAGTTCGACAGCAGCACCGAGCACATGCACAGAACCAGCAGAATCACACCGATACCTGCCGCATAGCCATACTTCAGTGTGCGGAAGCCCTGATAAAACATATAGGTGGACATAAGCTCTGTGGCATGGTTCGGTCCTCCTCCGGTCATAACAGATACCAAATCGTAGTATTTCAGGGAGCCGGTAATAATCAGTACTGCATCCACCTTCAAAATAGGCTTAATCAAGGGGAAGGTAATGGACTTAAACTGTACCCACTTGCTGGCTCCGTCAATTTCC
>CABSEJ010000079.1 GCA_902476765.1 uncultured Blautia sp. | reverse complement strand
AAGTGGTGGATTCACGTACCTGAGGCTAGCCACTGCGCTAGCAGTTTGGTACAATGAAGAAGAAGTTCTGCCTTATTTTTATGAAGAGTTTTGCAGGGTTTCAGAAAGTTTGAAAGATGTTCAAACAGAAGCTATTTTTATAGACGATGGCTCTAAAGACGGTACTCTGGAGCTGGTAAAGGGGATGGCCAAGCAGGACAGCCGGGTAAAATACCTGTCTTTTTCCAGAAATTTTGGTAAGGAAGCTGCTATTTATGCAGGATTTCAGCATGCAGACGGGGATTATGTAGCTATGCTGGATGCGGATTTGCAGGACCCGCCTGCCCTTTTGCCGGAAATGCTCCGGGCCATCCGGGAGGAGGGCTATGATTCTGTGGCCACCCGCCGGGTAAGCCGGAAAGGCGAACCTCCGGTACGCTCTTTTTTTGCACGACGTTTCTATGGATTGATGAATAAGATTTCCACTACGGAGATTATGGATGGGGCAAGAGATTACAGGCTTATGACCCGTCAATTTAAGAATGCTATATTGGAATTGGCAGAATATAACCGTTTTTCCAAAGGTATCTTTGGATGGGTAGGCTTTAAGACAAAATGGCTGGAGTTTGAGAATATAGAGAGAAAGGCAGGAGAAACCAAATGGTCTTTTTGGAAACTGTTTAAATACAGCCTGGAAGGAATCATTGGCTTTTCTACAGCGCCCTTGGCTTTGGTTTCCATGCTGGGAATGGGTGTGTGTATGGTGGCCTTTCTATTCTTGATAGTAATTCTGGTGAAGACCTTGTGCTTTGGCGACCCGGTGGCAGGCTGGCCCTCTATGACCTGTATCATTCTGATGCTGGGCGGCATACAGCTTCTGTGTATGGGGATTTTGGGAATGTACCTGTCTAAAACTTATCTGGAAACCAAGAAAAGGCCCATTTATATTTGCGGGGAGACCAATCTGAAGGATGAGGAAAAGGGAGAAAATGTTAGAGAAGTTAAGAAAAAATAAAGGAATTTGGATAATCGGAATTTTGATGGCAGCTTTTTTCTCTGGGTTGAATGCTTTAGGCAGATATATGGAGACAGCAGGGGCGGAAGGGCTGCCAGGTATTTTGAAAAGTTTTTTTCTGTGGCTTCCAGTGGCGGCTCTGGTGATTCTTATGTTGTTTTTTACCCTGGACAAGGCGCAGGTATGGATAGAAAATTGTTCACTGGAGAAGAAAACAGCTCCCTGGTTCAGAGATAGGAAATCTTTCTGGATAGGATGGGCTGCGCTCTTTCTTTTGTGGCTGCCTGCTTTTGCGGCTGCCTGTCCGGGAGTCTATGTGATTGACAATGTATTTCAGGTGCGCTGGTTCCTGGAGGGAAATATCAGTGCCCATCATCCCATTCTCCATACGTATCTTCTGGGATTTTGTATGGAAACAGGGAAAAAGCTTTTTGATTCTTATGAGATTGGACTGGGATTTTATTCTGTGGGACAGATGTTGATTCTTTCCGGTCTTTTTTCTTATGTTATCTATGCGCTCAGGGGAAAACTGCCGACGATTTTAAGAATTCTTTTTCTTTTGTTTTATGGCTTGCTTCCCTTTCATGCAGTATCTTCTTTTACTGCTACCAAGGATATTTTATTTTCCGGGTTATTTCTGATAGTAATACTGAAGTCTTATGAGCTGGTCCGGGAGGGGGCAGCCTTTTGGAACTCCTGGAAAAAAATAGGGGGATATGTGGCGGTAATTTTTCTGGCCTGTTGTTTTCGTAACACCGGTATCTATATTTTTATCTGTATGGTTCCTTTTCTTTTCTTCCTTGGAAGGAAATATTGGAAGCGGGCTGCGGCTCTGTCTCTTCTTCCTGTTTTTCTCTGGGGGATTTATTCCGGCCCTGTCTATGGGGCCTTGGGAATTACCAAGGGCAGCAGCGGAGAAATACTGAGCGTACCTATGCAGCAGATGGCCAGGGCTATTTTGGAGGAAGGAGATAAGCTGGAAGACGGATGGAAGGAAGAAGCGGAGATTTATATCCCAGATTATGCAGCTTATGCTTCCAGAGTGGCTGACCCGGTGAAGGATACTTTTAATAGTCAGGCCTTTGAGGAGGCTCCTGTAAAATTCCTGAAGCTGTGGGGGAAAATCGGACTGCGGTGTCCCGTCAGTTATGTGAAAGCCTTCCTTGAAATGAATATTGGATTCTGGTATCCGGCTATGGAGTATCCGGACCCCGGCACCTATCTGGCTTTTATTCCTTATGAGAATGCAGATACAGAACAGGTGGGGGAACTTCCGGGAGAAACTGTATATATCCAGCGGCACAGCCTTCTTCCCGGCCTGGAAAATTTCTATAGAGATTACACAGAAAATGGTAAGTATGAAGAGGTTCCGGCTTTATCCTGGTTTTACAGTCCCGGAGTTTATTTCTGGATTCTTTGTTTCGGAACGGTTTATTGTCTTTATAAG
The DNA here is from genome assembly GCA_902476765.1 of uncultured Blautia sp. Taxonomy (GTDB): domain Bacteria; phylum Bacillota; class Clostridia; order Lachnospirales; family Lachnospiraceae; genus Blautia. The sequence goes on along the minus strand of CABSEJ010000079.1, from coordinate 12,236 downwards.
AAACGGTATCAGACCATTTTATCTTGGGCTGCCGCCTGGCTTCTATGGCTGACGCTTATGGTGTCTCCGGTGGTAGTGTTCCGGTATGCTTACCCCTTGGCGGTAAGTCTGCCGGTTATGGCGGCAATGATTTTTGGAAAATATGGAAAGGCAGAGGAAGAGAAGATTGAAAGGTAGATTTAAGACTGCAAAAACAGCAGGTGTGATATTTTTAATAATTGTTGGATTGTTTATCATCATACAGGCGGCCAGCGGCCTTTATCCCTTTGGAGACAAATCTAATTTGCTGTGGGATGAGGAGATTCAATATGTAGACTATTTTGCTTTTTACAGAGATGTATTGCTGGGAAAGGCCAGCATTACTTATTCTTTTTCAAAGTCTCTGGGCGGTTCTCTGGCGGCTTTATTTGGCTATTATCTGGGCTGCCCGTTGAACCTGTTGGTGGTATTTTTCAGCAATGAGCAGCTCCCGGCCTTTCTATTTGGCTTGACAGCGGCAAAGCTGGGGCTTGGAGGAGTGACAGTCTGGTTTTTTATCCGCAGAAGATTCCCCCAGCTGTCTCTGCTGATGTCCGGTATGCTGTCTGTGGCTTATGGCTTGTCCCAGTACAGTATGCTGCAGCTTTCGAATATTATGTTTTTAGACGGTATGATTTTGCTTCCCCTGCTGCTTTTGGCTGTGTATGAGTTTGTCAGCAAAGGGAAAAAGCTGTGGCTGTTTATGGCGGTCTTGTTTAGTATTGCCATAAACTGGTATACCGGATATATGATTGGCCTGTTTTCGGTGCTTTATTATTTTTATGAGCGTATTTTGAAGGCGGAAAAATTCTCATGGACAGAAATAAAAGCTTTTGTGAGGGATACCATACGCTGCGGCTGCACCATGGTTTTCGGACTTTTGGGAAGCTGTCTTGTGTTTTATCCTATATTTAAAGGGCTTCAGAACGGGAAAACTGCCCTGGATTTTTCTATCTTTTACTATGATACCTATGGCTCTTTTCTGGATATTTTCCGTGGCTTTGCTCTTGGAAGCATTGTGCCTACGGTTTCCTTATACTGCGGCCTGTTGCTTTTGGGATTTTTCTTTTATTATTTCTTTGCCCGGAAAATCCCGGTAAAGGAGAAGGTGTTGTCTCTGGCTGCAGTGCTGTTTATGTTTGCAAGTTGCTGGCTGCTGCCTTTGGACCATATTTGGAGCGGTATGCGCAGTGCGGAAAGCTACCGGTTCCGGTATAGTTTTTTGGTGGTTTTTCTTGTGGTGTATCTGGCGGCCAAAGGGGCTCTTGCCTACGAAGAGCGAAGAAGCAGCAAAGCAATGGCGGGGATATATGGAGGGTGTCTCATTCTCTTTTTACTTCTGCAGCGTCTTGCTCCTTTTGAAAAGAAAAATTTAACTTATACTCTGGGATTTCTTATCCTTTATCTTTTGGTGTTTTTGCTGATAGGAAGGCTTCAGAAGCTGAAGGCTCTCCTTCCGGTTCTGCTGGGGACAGAGCTGGCTTTAAACGGAATTTTTACTTTTGTCATAAATTACGGAGGGAATCAGAGTATTCAGGTTTATCTGGACTATGCCAAGGGAACCATAGAACAGACAGAAGCAGTAAAAAACCAGGAAGAGGAGCCTTTTTACCGAATGGACAGCCTGGAGAAACGGAATGACCCAGGAGACGGCTGCTCGGCCTATTTGAATGAGCCTATGGCTTATAATTATGCAGGGATGGCTCACTATTCCTCTACCTATGATTCCGATGCCAACCGGCTGGTTTTTGATTTGGGATATTCTACCTTGACGGATTTAAGTGTTTACCAGGAGGCCATACTTCCTTCCGACTCCCTTCTGGGCATGAAATATCTGATGTCCCAAAAAGAGGTAACGGGTTATGAGAAGATGGAGAATATTCCGGAAGAAAACGGGAAATCCGTATATTTTAATCCCTATGCCCTGGGACTGGGAATGGGGGCGGATGAGAAAATACAGGAAAGTATCGAATCGGCAGACCCTTTTGCCTTTCAGAATATGCTTTACTCCAATCTTCTGGGAAGGGATGTAGAGATTTTCAGGAAAGCCCAGTGCCAGACCGGAATCAGAGAAAATCTTTTGACTCTAACTGTAGAACAGGGTGAGGCGGAGGATATTTTATACGGATATGTGGATTCCTGGATACAGGATTTAAAGCTTTATGTAGATGGAAATTATCGGTGTAATTATGCCACATGGCTTAGCTATAAAGTTTTTTCTGCCGGCTATGGAGACCAGTCCCATACAATTGTGTTAGAAAATTATACAGGGACAGAGCAGGAAATGTTTCCTTATTTTTATTACCTGGATATGGACCTTTTTGAAGAGGTGATTCAGGAGCTTAGAACCAGAGAAATGGATACCCAGGTATTTGAAGACGGTTATGTAAAGGGAACTTATACCGCACAGGAAGAAGGGTATCTGCTTTTAACCATTCCTTATGACCAGGGGTGGAAAGCTTTTGTAAACGGACAGCAGGTGGAAATTACAGACGGAGCCAATGCTCTGTCGGTAATTCCTGTAGAGGAAGGAGAAAACCAGATAGAATTGAAATATTCCCTGCCGGGATTAAAAACAGGAGCTTTTCTCTCTGCTTTAGGAATTATTCTCTTCACAGGCCTGTGTGGGCTGGAGAGATATATGGAAAGGAAAAAGAAGGATGAAGAAAGTAAAAAAACTGTTGGCGGAAAATAGTCAGGGCCTTATGCTGGCAGTGGGAATCGGCCTGGGAAACCTGGTATTTTTTCAGCAGGCGGGCTGGAAAATGGAGCCAATCAGGATTGGACTTCTTTCCCTGATTTTGTATGGCCTGCTTCGCATTTTTTTCTCACAGTGGAGGAGGATACGAGAGGACAAGAGAATGGCTGCCGGAACCATGATTTTTGCCTTGCTTTTTGGGGCTATGGTGGTTGTAGGCCAGAAGATTTCCGTGGAGCAATGGATGTTTCAGGACTTTGGTTTATCAGATATTATCTGGTTCTTGTTTTACACAGGCCTGGGGATTTTGCTTTTTACAGGGCTGAACTGGCTCTGGGAGAAAAGAGAACTGGGATGCATAGAGAAGAAGGAGGACAGTGGCTTTAGCCGGAAGAGATGGCTGCTCTATACGGGGCTTCTTACAGTGTGCTGGCTGCCTGTGTGGGCGGTGTATTTTCCGGGAATTGTGCCGGATGACGCTACGATTTCCATTGCTATGGTACTGGGCGATATGCCCTGGGATAATCATTACCCGGTTTTTTATTCCCTTATCATTGGTCTTTGCTTAAAGATAGGAAATCTTTTTTACGGCTATAATCTGGGAGTTGCCTTGTATTCTTTCCTTCAGCTTTCAACAATGGCCCTGATTATGGGAAGACTGCTGGAATGGTTAAGAAGCAAGGGAATCCGGAAGATGCTGATTTATTTTGGACTGGCTTTTTTTGCCGCAGCTCCCATATTTGGAAATTATGCCATTGTGATGTGGAAGGACCCCTGGTTTTGCGGTGTGCTGCTTATCCTGGCTATGTTTTTGTATGACCATGTGGTGGAGGACAGGGATTCTTTTCTGGAAAGAAAAAATCTGCTGATTTACAGCGGATGGAGTATTCTTATGGCTCTTCTCAGGAATAATGGCATTTATATTGTGATTCTTACAAGCCTGTGTTTGCTGGTGATATATAGAAAAAACGTGAAAAAAGTGGCTGTGGCCAGTGTGGTGAGTGTGGCTGTGATTTATCTTATTACAGGGCCTGTTTATATGGCAGTATTCTCGGCAGAGAATCTTTTTGTGGAATCTGTGGGAATTCCCCTGCAGCAGATGGCCAGAGTGGTCATAGAGGGAGGAGAGATTGGCCAGGAAGAACAGGAATTTCTGGATAATCTGATGCCTCTGGAAAAGTATCCGGAATATTATAATCCATTTCTAGTAGACCCCATTAAGTGGGCTCCGGAATTTCAGACAGAGTATTTGAACAGCCATAAGGAGGAATTCTTTTCCACATGGTTTTCCCTTTTGAAATCTAATTTTGGAATCTATGTGGAGCAATATTTAATGGGGACTTATGGATTCTGGCATATTGGCGGAGATTTGCCATATGAATTTGTAAAGACGGATATTGTGGGCAATGACTGGGGAATTTATCAGAACCAGTTTTTTGAGAATCATTTGGGATACTTCATACAGGAAGAACTGGCAGGAAAATATGACTTTCTGCCTTCCGGACTTTTCGTCTGGATTCTGCTGTATGATATTGTTTTGGCCTGGGCAAAGAGAAAATCTTTGTACATTCTTCCCCTTGCAGGTATGATTGGCAACTGGCTGACCCTTATGGTGGCTACACCTACAGCATTTGGAGTCCGTTATGTCTATATTCTGGTAATTGGATTGCCTTTGCTTTTGGCTTATCCTGGGCTATTGGACAGAGGAAAATAAGAAAGTCTTATCCATATCCTTCTTTTTGTTGAATTTTGTCGAAACTTGCGATTTGTTTTCCTGTCTGGCCTCTGGAATAACTATATACAATATTATACAATGAAGGTGGAACTGCTGCATGAAACGTATATTAAGAATATCCATACATTTTATGCTGCGGATATTCTCAAGTTTCCCTTAATGCAACAGTCTCATAGACACCTTAAACCCTATTATTTTAAGACTTTGAGGTGTCGGTACCATATAAACAGGAGTTGTCAGAAAGGAGGCATGCTTGTGAATATCAGTGAGGTCATTGACACCATAAAAAAGCATGGAGATGTACCAAATATTTTTCGGGATGGGCTGATTTTTAATTTGAAATGTGCAGATTACAAAACAGCAGGGGTGTTTTATGGTTATGCGTCCAGGTCAGACGATATTTATGGTTTTTCTAATCAGGATACAGCAGATTTTCGGGATTTCAGCGTCCAGTATACCTGTTATGTGCTGTCTGGATTTCCGAAAAGAGGAATGTCTGCTACGGTGAAAAATTGTTCCCTGAATGAAATGAAGAATAAGATGTTCTCCAAGGATAATGATGGTTATACCAGGCAGGGGCTTTTCAAAAATATTGCTGTGGATTCCCTCTATAGGCTGGGAATTAAGGAGTTTGCAAGGGATGCCGGTACAATGGAAAGCATACTGAAAAATCCAGGATTTTTTATATCTCATGTAAAGGATTCTGTGCCCCAGCTTCAGGCATTGATTTTTTTGCTGAATGAAGTGGATGCCCAGGCTGTAGACCGTGTGCTGGGCGTTTGGATGACTTTGCAATCGGAGGTAAATGTGGATTGGAAGCTTTTTTTAACATATAACTGGATAGACAGTTTTATCGAGGAACTGGCGCAGGGCAATTCTATTTATAGCAATCTGTACAATGACATTAACGCTGCCTGTGAAAAAGAAAGAACAGAAACGAAAACAATCAGCGGCGGTTCCTATGCAGGAGGCTATCCGGTAACTTATAAAGAAGAGCGGACCTATCACTATTATGGGGAAGCAGTAGGGGCATGGCTGAAAGAAACAGCCAACCAATATGGATACTACAGCGGAAAGGAACCGGCATATCAGGGCACAGATGCGCCCTCATCCGGCTGCGTGAAAGAAGGAACCAAGCTTCTCATGGCCGACGGTACACAAAAAAATATTGAGGAAATGCAGTATAGGGATGAAATCAGAAATTGCAGGGGAGATATATCCTTTGTCTCCATAGAGATGGTAAAAAATTCTTCTGTGAAATTTCTGTATGCGGTAAATGAAGATGAGCCTTTTATGTCGCCAGAGCATCCTATCCTGACCGGGAGGGGCTGGTGCTCCCTGAACCCTAAGCTTTCCATGGAAATCAATCCGGCTTTTCAGGTTCAGCTTCTGGAAAAGGGAGACGTCTTTAAGAAAGCGGTTTGGAAGGACGGAGCATTGACCTATGAAGAGATTGTTGTTGAAAAAATCAATGTAAAAGAGAACCAGGCGGGAACCATGTGTTATGATTTGGATTTTTATGACGGATATAAATCCTATTATGCCAATGGATACCCTTGCCTGTGCAATTATCCTCATATCACAGTACAGACCATAACAGATGGATTACATAGGCTGACAGAAAGTGAAAAAGAGGCGGCCATAAAAATGTTTACAGAAAATGCAGTAATTTTAGAGAAGCTTATAGGAAGGGTTGCCTGGAAAGAGCTTTCAGGGAATATGGGAGGATTATATGATGAGATGGAATCAGAAAATGCATTGTAATATTACCCCATACTTTCAGGGGAAAAAGAACGGCCTGTCTTTAACCAGGATGAGCTATGAAGGAAAAAGGCTTTTCATAGACGGAAAACAGGTAAAGTGCAGCGTACAGGGAAATTCTTTATATTGGAGAGAAGGCGGCAGGGTGGGAAGTCTTTCGTTTGTGAACAACAGCAGGCTGATGAGAGGAGCCATTGCAGAGGGACAGAAAGTCTATACCTTTAAGGCCTGTGCGGATTATACGGTTCCCCTGGAAGTTTCCGACGGCAGACATTACCGGCTGGTTTTTGGAAGCAGAGAAGAAGATGGAGATGTCATCTCTTATATTGTGTTGAGAGAAAAAGACAAGGAAACCAATCTTGGATACGGGTCCTCCTATGAGAAAAAGGACGGGAATTCTTATTACACTCATATCAGGATGTCCGTCCTGCCTATGACGGATGAGTGCCTGGGGTTTGGTTTTTTGGATATGGCTTATGATGATTCTTATATCCATCTCAACGGGTTTGCATGGAGAGATGAGGAGTCTGTGGAAGAAACACCCTTATTTACAGTCAGCGGTTCTCTGGAATTCCAGCACTGTTTAGAGAGGGAGGAGCCGGAGAATGCAGATATTTCCCAGATATGCACGGAAAGCCAGAGAAGGCTGCTAGACGGGAAGAACAAGGAACTGTGTGTAGAGGAACTGTTTACTCTGCCTATGCCAGTAGTGGAAGATGTAAATAACAGCTATCCAAACGCTATCTATGACCTGATGCGGTATGCTGTTACGGATGAGCAGAGGAAGTACCTGGGAATTGAAAAACCGGATTTTACGCAGGAAGAAAAGAGCGAGGCAGAGGAGCTTCTGAAGGATGAGGATATTAAGAAATTTTTGACGGAGAATTATTATTATGCCACCCTCAGCCAGGCCCTGGCCAAGGATAAGAACAATCCTTACTCAGATTTGATTACGGATATTGAGAAGTATGATAAGAGGCTGCAGGGCTATTTTTCTGGTTCTCTTTCTACCTCCATGAATGCCGATATAGGGTATCAGAAATTAAACCAGAGGCTATATCCTCAATTATATTTTAGAAGCAGTCCGGTGCTGAAAGGATACCTGGATAAGAAAGAGGAATGGGCCCAAAAGCTTCATACTTATGTGCTGTATAATGAAAATGCATTTTCTATGGTGGACGAGTATGCTCATAATACCCAGTCCAATATGCACAATATGACGGTGCTGCTGGATTATTTTGACTGCAGCAAAAGACTGAAAATGAAAAACAAAATGAAATTTTCCTATATGAATGCAGAAGCCGTGGACTATTATATTTCTTATGGCTCAGATGTTTACTATAATTTGTATAACAAGTGGGCTGCGCTGAATTCCTATAAATTCCGGTTCTCTGATTCTATCATGAATGAGGAGGAAAGAAAAACTTTTTATGAGGATGGCTTTAAGAAGATGATTGAAGACATTTATGGGAAAGAACATCTGTCCAAGGAGGAGGCTGCCGTAAAAGATGCAGTAGAAGAGGCGGTAGAGAATAAAACAATCACTGATTGGACAGAAGCCTATGGATATCTTTCTCTGCTGTTCTCTGAATTTGAGTCGGTTATGTCAGGGACAGATGAATGTACTTTTACATGTCTGGCAAAATTTTTTAATAACCATCCTGGTATCCATATTGGCTTTCGATATGCATCTATGGTCATGTGCCAAGTCTTGATGCTGGCCAACCAGATACTGGCTTATATGGACTGGGAGAATCTAAGTGACGCCCAAAAGACCCAGACCATATGCAGTACATTATATACACTGGCTGATGTGTCTGTCAATGTGGGGGCCCAAATATACAAGTGCTGTTCCGCAAAGTCTCCCAAGGTAGAGGCATCTTCCTCCAGCAGTGTAGTTGATGCCGCCCAAAATACAATAAAAGCCTCAGAAGGATTGGGACAGGGAGAGGCAGAATCAGTCTTAAGTAAGTCGAAGCAGTTCCTTGAAGATTTGAAGGCTTCAGCAGGAAAAATGTCAGTGGCAAGTAAAATAGAAGGGGGAATCCTGACGGCTCTGGCCTTTGCGGTATCTGTGTGTGATGTGGTGATGGACAAAGAAGAGTATGGTTCCAAGTCAGCTGTATATGCGCTGGATATTGTAACCAGCATTGTCAATGGTATGGCTTTTGCGGCAACGGCGGGCTTCGCCTTGTTTGGCGGAGTGCTGATGGGAATGACTATATTTGCAGCCTTGCTGCCTGGTATAGGCTTTGTCTGCACTTTGGTGGGGATTCTTTTTTCCTTTATTACTTTTTTGGTAAAGAAATTTTCCAAAACATTGGAGCAGAAGTATATTGAAAAATATTGTGTGCCTTTTGTGAAGAGTCTGGAAATACCGGTGGAAGATTTTATTATCGAAATGGTTTACAACGAGAAGACGGGAACATACTGTATGGCAGAAGAAGCGTAGTAAATTAGGAAATTTTCGGTAGAGTAGAAAAAATTTCCCCAATAGAAAGGGGCTGTCTCGTGAAACATTATCTCAAATTTCGTTTCATGGGACAGCCCCGGTTTATTCCTGCCAGCAGCCAGCGAAGGGGACACAGCCCAGGCTGCCTTCTCTAACTATCTGCTTTCAAGCACTTCCCGAAATGCCTGCAGCAGTTCATCATTTTTTTCCGGACTCATGACGCAGAAGCGGATGTAGGAGGAGTCCAGGAAGGGGAAGGTGGAGCAGTCCCGTATCATCAGGCCTTTTCGGATGCAGTGGTCAAAAATCTGCTCTGAAGTGATTTCCTCTTTCAGGATTTTTACCAGCAGGAAGTTGGTGCAGGAAGGATAAACCTTTACCTCCTTCCAGGAGGAGAGTGTTTGAAACATACGCTCTCTTTCGCCGGTGATAAGGGCTTTTGTTCTGGCGATATATTCCTGGTCCGAGAACATGATGCAACCGGCAATTTCCGCCAGGCTGTTGATGGTCCAGGGGTTTTTCTTTGTGTTGATATATTTCAGTAAATCCGGGTTTCCGGTGACTGCATAGCCAAGGCGCAGGCCGGGAGCGGCAAAAAATTTGGAAATACCTCTGAGAACAATCAGGTTATTGTAATTGTTGGTGAGCGGAATGGAGGAAATCTTGCTGCCCTGGGGGGTGAATTCTTCATAGGTTTCATCTACCATGACAGAAATACCGTGCTGCAGGGCGCAGTCCAGAATCCGGCGCATATCCTTTCGGGCCACGGCTGTGGAAGTAGGATTGTTGGGATTGCATAATACCAGCAGGTCAAGGTTGTCGTTAAGCTGGCTGCAGAAATCGCTGACATCCATCTGGAAGTTATTTTCCTCTTTTAGAGGATAGTAGAGCGTCTGCCCTCCTTCCAGGGAAATTTCCCGCTCATACTCAGAGTAGGTAGGACCCAGAATCAGGGCCTTTTTAGGCTGGGTGGTTTGGATGAAAAGAGAAATCAGCTCTGTGGAGCCGTTTCCCACTATGATGTTATCAAACTGGGCTCCTGTGTAGTCGCAGATGCTTTTCCGCAGGCGGGTATAATCACGGTCCGGATAAGTGGAAATAGCGTCAATGTGGCTGGCCAGGGTTTCCCTGAGAAGAGGGGAAATGCCCAGGGGGTTTACGTTTGCGGAAAAGCTGGTGATGTCTTCCTTCTTTATATGGTAAATTTCTTCGATTTTTTCCAGGTCGCTGCCGTGGAAATGGTCTTTATGCTTTAGCATGAAAAGCGCCTCCCTTTGCAGGTTTTTTCCAAGGCCGGAGGAGTATTAAAGTTGCACTGCCGACCTTTGTAGTGTATAATCCATAGTAGCAGAATATTGTGAAGAGTTCAATAAGAAAAAACAGACAGGGTAAAGGTGATAGTTTGAAGACACGAATGGAACAACTCATAAATGGGAGATTTGAATATGATGTGCCGAAACTGCTGCTCTCTGCGGAAAAGCTGCAGTTTTTTGTAAGTCCGGAGGATAAATTTAAGGGAGAGCTGGATTTTAGAGCGGAGGATGGCAGAAGAGTGAAAGGAATGGCCTATTCCACTCACCGCAGACTGATTCTGGGAAAAGAAAAGTTTTCTGCAGAGCAGGGACAGCTTCCTTATGGAGTGGATGCCAAAGGCCTGGAGAGCGGGGAAAAAATAGAGGGAGAGATTGTATTAAGCACCAGTATAGGGGAATACAGGGTGCCTTTTTCTATTGCCGTAAAAACTCCGGAGGTCCGTACCTCCCAGGGGGCTGTAAGGACGCTGGAGGACTTTGTCAGGCTGGCTAAGGATGATTTCAGGGAAGCTTATCAGCTTTTTGTGGAGCCTTCTTTTGTGCAGCTTTTAAAAGAACGCAGGGAATTGATTCCCTATTACAGAGCCATGGTAAAAACTCCGGTGCCCTATCAGAATCTGGAGGAATTTCTCATAGGAGCAGGACTGAAGGAACAGGTAAGACTCAGCCTGGAAAAGGACAATCTGGAGCTGTATGACATCCAGTCCTCTTTAAAAGATACTCTGCGGATTAAGAGAAATACCTGGGGCTTTTTAAGAGCAGAGGTTCTGGTGGAAGGGGATTTCCTGGAGGTTGAGAAAAAGCTGATTCATGACGGACATTTCATTGGAAGTGTATATGAACTGGAATATATCATTCGGAGAGAATATCTGGGAAAAGGAAAAAATTTCGGAAGAATCCAGATAAGGACTGTGTACGAAACCATCACCTATGAGATAATGGCCTCCAAAGGCAGCAAGATTCAGATAAATATTTCCTCTTACGAAAAGAAGAAAAGACTGGAGGCGTCCAGAGATGTTCTCCATATGCGAATGGGCAAATTGTCTGAGGCTTCCTGGTGCAGCAAAATGAGGGAGCTTTTGGGCGAGCTGAAGGAAAACGGATATTTTTCTACGGAATGTCAGCTTTTTGAGGTGTATGTGGATATTATAGACGGTCAGGAGGAAGAGGCCAGAAGGCTTCTGGATGCCCTGGAGAATAACCAGCGGATTCAGGAGGAAGAAATACTCCAGGGTGCCTTTTTATATCTGAATGAAAAATCTCAGAGAAGCACCTGTTCCAGTAAGGAGACTCTGGAAAGGATTGGAAGCCTTTACCAGCGCAGGGTGGACAGCTACCTGCTTCTGGCTATGATGTTTGAGCTGGATTCTGAGGGAATACGGCCTCAGTCCAGGAAAATGTTTCTTTTAGAAGAGCAGTACCGCACAGGCTGCAGAAGTCCCTTTTTATATCTGGAAGCCTGCCGTCTGGGAGCAGAGGACGGAGCAGTGTTCCGGAAGATGAACAGCTTTACCATACAGGTGTATGCCTTTGCCAGAAAATACGGCTTTCTCACAGAAGAGATGGCTTTTCGGGCTGTGGATTTGGCTGGGCAGATGAAGGGCTTTTCCAGGAGTGTATACCGGCTTTTGGAATATATTTACCAGCAATATCCTTCTGTTCATGTGGTACGGGGTATCTGCCAGCTTATCATGAAGGGAGAGGCCAGACGGCAGGAATATTTTAAATGGTATGAACTGGCGGTGGAAGCGGATTTAAAAATCACAGGACTTTACGAATATTATGTGGAGACTATGAGCCGCAATTACCAGAAGGTACTGCCTAAGGTTATCCGTCTGTATTTCGGATACAACAATACCCTCAGCGATAAGAAGAAAGCCTTTGTATACAGCAATGTTATCCGCAATAAGGAAATCGACCCGGAGACTTACCAGGCTTATAAAAAGAGTATGGAAGCCTTTGCTGTAGAAAAGATTAAAGAAGGCAGGATAAACGAAGATTTTGCTGTGGTTTATCAGGAATTCTGTGTAAACTCCAGAGACGAAAATGTGCGGGCTGCCCTGGGACGAGTGCTGTTTACCCACAGATTGTATTGTGACGACCCTAAAATCCGCAAAGTGATTGTAAGCCATGATTCGCTGAAGGAAGAGCAGGTTTATCTGTGTGCGGATAAAACCGCCTATATCTCCTTGTACAGCAAGGATGCGGCTATTGTGTTCGAGGACGGCAGCCAGAGCAGGTATACAGGAACCATAGACT
>CABSEJ010000078.1 GCA_902476765.1 uncultured Blautia sp. | reverse complement strand
AGCCTGCCCCGAAGCTGGTGGAATGTTCAAACATATCCATGGCCAATTGAGAACCGGCTTCAGATTTTATGCCAGGCCAGTTGCTGATTTCATTAGTTTTTAGCAGCTTGCCTCCTGGAGCACCGGCTTCTACCATGGCAGTCCTCAGACCGGCCCGGGAGGCGTAGATGGCGGCAGTCATTCCGGCGGGACCGGCCCCTATAATAAGGAAATCATATTCTTTTGTCATCTGTATTCTCCGCCTTTCTTTTTATGCCAGGTTTTCCATCTTTTGTTTCAGAAGCTGCTTAGGGAGAAAACCTACAGCTTTGTCTTTTACCTGTCCGTTTTTTACCATGAAAACAGTGGGTACGGTACTTATTTCCCACTGCCTGGTAAGACCGGGATTTTCGTCAATATCAACCTTTACTATGCGGAATTCTTCCTGCTCTTTGTCCAGAGCTTCCAGCTCCTTAGCCAGCATCTGACAGGGGCCGCACCAGGTTGCAAAAAAGTCTAACAGCACCGGTTTCTCAGATTCTAATACCTGTTTTTGAAATTCATTTTCTGATATGTGTAAAATCGCCATAATTTCTTCTCCTTTTGTGTTTTTTAGAATACCCTTGGTGTACAAAAGACATTTGTATTTTTGTAAACTGAGGGTATGTCTGCATTATAAGCAGATTTTCTTTATTAGTCTGTAACCAGGTCACATAATTATGCAAAAAAAGGGAAAACATTTTAAAGAGACCAGGAAATACCAGGAAAAGCGTTTACGAATTTACAAGGAATTGTTATAATAGGCTTATTGTAAAAGAGGTGTTCTTATGAAAGAAATAGAAGAATTATCCCGTTATCTGGAAAAAGAAGACGTAAGAAGGGTTCGCAAGGATTTGGGACGGGAAATCCAGGAAAAATTAAAAAGAAGCGGTATTTACTTTCATATTTTTTCAAGACTGAAGGAAGCTGGTTCCGTTTGGCAGAAGCTGGAATGGAAGAAGGACGAATACTTAAAGAAAAACAAGAAAATGCAGGATATCGTAGGTATCCGTATTGTTCTTTATTATATAGATGATATTCCAATCTGCAAGGAGCTTTTAAGGGAAACTTATTCTATCATTGAGAAGGATTCTCATGAAGATATTCCAAAGGTTAATGAGTTTAATCCTCTGAGGATGAACTATGTGTGCCGCATGCCGGAAACCATGGCAGCCCGTTTCCCCTCTGAGCTTTGGGAGAATTATAGAATTGACAAAACCTTTGAGGTACAGATACGGACCACCTTTTCCGAAGGATGGCATGAGGTGGACCATGATATCCGGTATAAACATAAGGAGGAGTGGGAGCAGCATTATGAATTTTCCAGAGAGTTAAACGGCATTTATGCCACTCTGGAAATCTGTGACCGGAGCATGGTGAACCTGTTGGAGCGGCTGGCCTATAAGAATTATAAGACTATGCAGATAGAGGCTATGATAAGGAATAAATTCCGCCTGCGTTTTGAGAATCCGGCTATTTCCGTCCCTTTGCTGGAATTCCTTCAAAAGGACCAGGAGCTGGTAAAGCAGTTGTACCGCACAGACAGGGAAGGCCCAATCCTTTTCTTTGCCAGCAGGTATTCCGAGGGAATCCCTCTGACTGTGGATAATCTGGTTTTGGTTTGCAATGAGCTGAGGTTCCAGAGAAAAGAGTTGGAAGACAGAACCCCCATGCTGATACGGGAGCGCTGCCAGCAATGGCAGAAGAAGGAAAAAAATGCTGTGAATATGCAGAAAGTTGTTGACACAGGATTTTACTTATAATATAATAACTTAATGTGACATACTATGAAATTGCCTAGCCAAAAGCCCCGGTATGGCGGTTTTGTGAATGTTCACAGAGAGGAAAGACGAGGGGATTTCGGATTTCCGGACATGCTTGAATATGAAAAAAAGACGAGATTTTTAAGACAGGTGAGATTGGATAAAAACTGGTTTCCCTGTTCCATATTATTGATTATTAGGAGGTAAAACCATGAACAGCTATATGGCTAATCCAGATAAGATTGAAAGAAAATGGTATGTTGTAGATGCTGATGGACAGACGTTAGGACGTCTTACATCTGAAATTGCTAAAGTTTTAAGAGGAAAAAATAAACCGGTTTACACACCTCATATTGATACAGGTGATTATGTAATCGTTGTAAATGCTGAGAAAATTAAAGTTACAGGAAAGAAACTGGACCAGAAGGTTTATTACAGACATTCCGACTATGTTGGAGGAATGAAAGAGACAACATTAAGAGAAATGTTGGCTAAGAAGCCTGAGAAAGTTATTGAGCTTGCTGTTAAGGGTATGCTTCCAAAGGGACCATTAGGAAGGTCTATGATTAAGAAATTACATGTATACGCTGGACCAGAGCATAATCATGCAGCTCAGAAGCCAGAAGTATTAACATTTTAATAGGAGGTAAATGACAGTGGCTAGTACAAAATACTATGGAACAGGAAGAAGAAAATCATCTGTAGCACGTGTATATTTAGTACCGGGTACAGGTAAAATTACAATCAACAAAAGAGATATTGATGAATACTTTGGATTAGAGACATTAAAGGTTGTTGTTCGTCAGCCTTTAGTTCTGACAGAGACAACAGATAAATTTGATGTTTTAGTAAACGTTCATGGCGGCGGTTTCACAGGACAGGCCGGAGCAATCCGTCACGGAATCTCCAGAGCACTGCTGGAAGCTGACAGTGAGTACAGACCAGCTCTGAAGGCTGCAGGTTACTTAACTCGTGACCCAAGAATGAAAGAGAGAAAGAAATACGGTCTCAAAGCTGCGCGTCGTGCACCTCAGTTCTCCAAGAGATAGGAAAAGAAATATCAAATACGAATTTCAATCCCCAGAACATTTAGTTTTGGGGATTTTGTTTACTTTTTGTATAAAATGCCAGTAGATATTTAGTGGAAATTGAGTATAATATAAGTAAGAAGTTCAGTTGAACCTCTTATTATTCTGCCGGGACTGCATATCGGCATTTAGAGAAAAGGTGCAGATACAAATATTTTTCGCTACCCAGCAAGCGACTAATAAATGGCTGGGATACAAATATTTGTGCCCCACTTCTTAGTGGGGTACTTTTGTACATAGGGGATAAATTGAAAACAGGTAATTTTTATTTTATTAAAGATGAATATTATAAGCGGTTTCCAAATTGCGGCTTAATGGGGAATAAGGATAACGATGAAGCGGGAGTACATGGAAGACCGTGCTTCTATTGTTTTGAAATGGATGGATATTTTTGGATGGTTCCGATATCATCTAAAACAGAAAAGTATAGAGCATTATATGAGGAAAAGAAAAAGAGATATAAGGAATATGATGGGTTAAGATTTGGATATGTGAATGGAAAATATAGAGCATTTCTTATTCAAAATGTTTGTCCGGTCAGTGAAGAATATATTGACTGCCAGTATATGATTGAAAATAATACGGTTCCTGTGACTATAAATGATAAGCTGGCAGCGGAGATTAATGGAATTGTAAGAAAGGTGATTAGATTAAATAAAAGGGGAGTCAGAATTGTTTTGACGAACATAAATCACATTTTGAATGAATTGAATAAGGCAAATTGAGAACATATAAATGTTTATGGGGAAGTGACAGGTAACTAACAAATGCCTCAAGAATGGCGGAAAAAAAGAGTTTAAAATTGTGCAAGCGACAATCAATTACATACTGCAATATCAAACCCCACAGACGTTATTTTTGTGGGATTTTTTTGATAAAATAATTGTGGTATACTTTATCTATAGATAAGCAGTTATTCAAGAACAACGCAATGCGACTTACGACCTCTCAGGACTTTTGGTCTTGGGAGGTTTTGCATTACATTGGAAGAGAGTCAGGTAATGCGCCGGTTGATTTCTGTCTTTAAATGGTGTAAACTAACTTAGATGCTGTATTTCTTAAGAAGATTATGGATTTGGAGGAATTAAATTACAGTGAAAAAAATATTGGAACTGCCTATGGAGATATTCCATAACAGGCATTTGGTTTTTAGTTTAGCGAAGAACGATTTTAAGACAAAATACGCCGGCTCTTATTTGGGTATTGTCTGGGCTTTTATTCAGCCTATTGTAACCATTCTTGTGTATTGGTTTGTGTTCAGCGTGGGACTAAAAGCAGGGAATGCATCAAATTATCCTTTTGTTTTGTACCTGGTTTCGGGAATTGTACCCTGGTTTTTCTTTCAGGATGCTTTAAACGGAGGGACTAACGCCCTAATTGAATATAATTATCTGGTAAAAAAGGTAGTGTTTAAAATCAGTATCCTGCCAATGGTCAAGGTTATTTCGGCTCTTTTTGTACATTGCTTTTTCGTGCTGTTTGCCTTAATCATTAGTTCCTGTTACGGATATACGCCTACCATTTATACGCTTCAGCTGGTATATTATTCCGTTTGTACCTTTGTGCTGTCCCTTGCTTTAGTTTATGCTACCAGCGCTATTGTGATTTTTTTCCGGGATTTGACGCAGATTATCAATATACTGCTTCAGGTGGGCGTGTGGATGACGCCTATTATGTGGGATTTGGCTATGCTAAACGGACATCCCCTTCTGATGAAGATTTTTAAATTCAATCCTATTTACTATATTGTGTCAGGCTATAGAGATTCCATGCTGGGACAGGTGGGACTGACGGCCCATTGGAAATGGGGGCTTTATTTTTGGTGTGTAACGGTTCTGCTGTTTTTATTGGGAACAGTTATTTTTAAGAGACTGAAACCGCATTTTGCAGATGTATTGTAAGGAGATATTTATGTCAGAAACAGCAATTTCAGTAAATCATTTGACTAAGATTTATAAATTATATGATAAACCCATAGACCGGCTGAAAGAGTCCCTGGGGCTTACCAGAAAGAAAAAATACAGAGAGCATTATGCTCTTCGGGATGTCTCCTTTTCCGTAGGCAAAGGAGAAACAGTGGGGATTATCGGAACAAACGGTTCCGGAAAATCAACGATTTTAAAAATTATCACAGGAGTTTTAAATCCCAGCCAGGGGGAGGTTACGGTCAATGGCAGAATTTCAGCGCTGCTGGAATTAGGTGCAGGGTTTAATTCGGAATATTCCGGATTAGAAAATGTATATCTGAACGGAACCATGATTGGCTTTTCCAGGGAAGAAATAGACAGAAAGCTAGATGATATACTGGCTTTTGCAGATATAGGAGATTTTATCCATCAGCCGGTGAAAACCTATTCCAGCGGTATGTTTGTGCGATTGGCTTTTGCCGTGGCTATTAACATAGAACCAGAGATTTTAATTGTTGATGAGGCACTGTCTGTGGGAGATGTTTTCTTTCAGGCTAAATGCTATAAGAAATTCGAAGACTTCAAAAAAATGGGCAAAACCATTTTATTTGTCAGCCATGATTTGGGAAGTATCAGCAAATATTGCGACAGAGTTATTCTTCTGAATAAGGGAGAAAAGCTGCAGGAAGGTTCTCCAAAAGAAATGGTAGATTTATATAAGAAGGTTTTGGTAGGCCTGGAAGGTGTTCCGGATGAAGACGAAGAAAAAGAAGAAGCCGGAGAAGAGAAATCTGTGGACACAAAGGACCGGTGGGAAAGGCCATTTGAGACAAATCCCAATGTATTAGATTATGGAAATCACAAGGCCAGGATTATAGATTTTACCATTACAGACAGAAACGGAGTGCCTGCCAATACTATTGAAAAAAGTTCTGCTTTTTCCATTAAAATGAAAGTCCAATTCAAGGAAACGGTCCAGGAGCCTATTTTTGCATACAGCATAAAGAATCTCCAGGGAACAGAAATAACCGGGACAAATACACTTTTTGAAAAAGCAGATATAAGCGCAAAACAAGAGGGGCAGGTTTGCGAGATTACCTTTGCCCAGGAAATGAATCTCCAGGGGGGAGAATATTTATTATCTCTGGGCTGTACCGGATATGTAAACGGAGAGTTCGAAGTGTTTCATCGGCTGTATGATGTGTGCGGGATTACTGTTATGTCATCGAAGAACACGGTAGGCTTTTATGATATGAATTCAAAAGTAACCGTAAAATGAAGGAGATAAAAGGTGGAAAAAATAGGAAGTGTAGAATTAGACTATACGTATTATGCGGGAAAAGATTTATATAGCGATGGCGAGGTGGAAAACCAGCTATTAGAAATTGCAAAAAAATATCCGGAGGACCAGTTAAATCAGGTGATTGCCAGGTCAAACAGTTGGCCCGTTCTGTATCATTTTTCAGCGATTCGTCATAATATTGTAGAATGGCTGCCTATTTCAAAAGAAGACAAGGTTTTAGAAATCGGCTCGGGATGCGGAGCGATAACAGGGGCTTTAGCAAAAAAGGCAAAGGAAGTCAGGTGCATTGAGCTGTCGAAAAAGAGAAGCCATATCAATGCATACCGAAATCAAAAGTTTGACAATGTAAAAATTACGGTAGGAAACTTCCAGGAGATTGAAAAAAATTTAGAAGAAAAATTCCAATACATTACCTTAATCGGAGTTTTTGAATATTCTGCCGGCTATATACAGGGGGAAAAGCCTTATACGGGTATGCTGAAAAGCATAAAGAAACACTTGGCCGAAAACGGGAAAATTATCATTGCTATCGAAAACCGTTTTGGACTTAAATATTGGGCCGGATGTAAAGAAGACCATGTGGGAAAATATTTTGAGGGGTTAGAAGGGTATCCTGAAACAAAAGGCATACGAACCTTCTCCAGAATGGAATGGGAAAGAATGATAGAGGAAGCGGAATTAAAAGGAGAATTCTATTATCCTTATCCGGATTATAAGTTTCCGCTGTCCATTTATTCAGATTCCTATTTGCCGAACAGGGGAGAACTGAATATGAATTTGCTGAATTTTGATAGGGAAAGAATAGAGCTGTTTGATGAAAATAAAGTGTTTGATACGTTGATAGAGGAAGGCTTGTTTCCGCTTTACTCTAATTCATACTTAATCGTGTTGGAGAGGAAATCGTAATATGGAGAGGGTTTTGTTTACCAAGTATTCAAATGATAGAAATCCAAAGTTTGCTATTAAGACAAGCATACTGGAGGAAGAGGGCTGCCGCACAGTGGTGAAGCAGGCCAGTTACCCTGAGGGAAGAGAGCATATCCGGAATATTTACAGCTCTTATAAAAATTTAGAGGCTATTTTTGCGGGAACCATGCTTTCCGTAAACAAGTGCAGAGAGGAAGAGGATAGGGTAATTTTAGAATATATTGAAGGAACTACTCTTCAGGAGATTCTGGATATCTGGCTGAGAGAAGGCAGATGGCAGGAATTTAAGGAGACCTTGAGGTCATTTTTTCAATTGTTAAAGAGCAGGGCAAAGAATGATTTTGTAAGGACAGAAGCCTTTGAAAAGGTTTTTGGAAATATAAATCTGGATGTTTCCTATAAATCCTTCTCTGTGACCGATATAGATTTGATATTAAGTAATATTTTGGTAGACGGAAATGGCAAATGGAGCTTAATCGACTATGAATGGACCTTCCATTTTCCAATTCCCGTACAGTTTTTGATCTACCGGGTTATCCATTACTATGAACAAAGCAATGCATTCCGGAACAGAGTGCTGTCCTCCTGGAATTTGTATCAGGAGGAAGGAATTTCAGAAAGGGAAAAAATGCTGTTCCGTGAAATGGAAGAAAATTTTCAAAAATATATGCTGGAGGAGTACGTTCCTTTGAGGCACCTTTATCCCTCCATTTCACCAGGAAGAATACACTTGGAAACCATGCTGGAAAACATCAAGTTTAAGGAAAGACTGCAGATTTTTCTTTCTTGTAACGGTATTTTTACAGAAAGTGAATCCGTAAGCTTTCCTATCGAGCAGGGGGAAATAGAGATAAAACTGGAAATCCCAGAAGGAGTAACGGCAATCCGTATTGACCCGGGAGAGGAAATGGGAAGACTGGAAATCCAACAGATGGAATGGGAGGGAGGCATAGAATGTGGCTTCACCTCAAACGGAATTTCATCATCAGAAAGGGAAATTTTATTTCTGGGAAAAGACCCCCAGGTATATGTAGAAAATATTCCGGAAAAAAACAGAACATTATATTTGAGGGCACAAAAGCACTATAACATGGAGTCTTACGGTCAGCAGATGAGAAAAGACAGGGAGAAATTGATACAGCAGGGGGAGCAGATAAAGGAACTGAATTTGGAATTGAAAAAAATGAAACGAGAAATTTCAGACATGAAGAATACAAAAGTCTGGAAAATTTATCAAAAGTTGAAAAAAGGGGATTGATATTCATATGAGTACAATGCGCTGGTGTATTGACAAAGCTGGAATGAAAAGCTCCGGAAAAGACTGCTTTGAAATCCAGGGATGGATTTGGAACAAAAAAGGAAATAAGCTTCAGATTGTGGTGTCTCAGGATAAAGAAAAAGAGATTCCTTATAAAATTGTTTGGGGCAAAAGGCCGGATGTCCAGAAGTACCTGGGATTAAAAGATGACAATATAAAGCTGGGATTTACGATTGCAATCAACAATATCAGCAAATATTGGAATGAAGATGGAAAATTACAGGTTACATTTTCAAACTCCGCAGAAAAAATACAGGTGTACCAGAAGTATTTTTCAGATATTAAAAAAAGCTATATCAGAGGCTTGACTCAGTATAATATCGATTCTGCCTATGTGGCGGATGATATGGTTCTGGTAAAAGGATGGGCTATCTATAAGAAAAAAGAATGCCCGGTTTATGTACAGGACAGTCAGGGAAATCCTCTGGAATACGAATGGGAAAAAGAAAAAAGGCCGGATGTAAATGCAGCCTTTGCTGTTCCACAGGAAATCGAAAGCGGATTTTCTTTAAAATTTCCGAAGAAATACCTGGATAAGGGAAATGTTTTTTTGGTCTTTAAAAATCCAGATTCAAAGGCCAGATATGAAATATCAGCCAAGAAGCTGTTTTTTAATAACAGTAAACTGGGGAAATACTATACTCAGCTGGGCCCTAAAAAGCTGAGAGGAAATTTAAATTTTATCAGGAATCATGGATGGGAAGAGTTTAAGAAGCAGTTGTCCATTGACCTGAATCCTTCCAACCAGGGCTACGGATACTGGGCCAAGCTTCACCGGGTATCAGGGGAGGAGCTGCGCAGAGAGAAAAAGGAAAGATTTGCGTATCAGCCTCTTATCAGTATTGTGATTCCACTTTACAATACACCCTTGAAATATCTGGAAGAATTATTAAAATCCGTAACAGGACAGACTTATGAAAATTGGCAGCTTTGTCTGGCCGATGGCAGCCCAAATGATACTATCGAAAGATATTTAGAAAAGAAATATGGAAGAGAAAACCGTATTGCCTATAAACGTTTGGAAAAAAACGGAGGGATTTCCGAGAATACCAACGGGGCTTTGGAGCTGGCAGAGGGCGAGTATATCATGCTCTGCGACCATGATGACGTATTGGAGAAGAATGCTCTTTATGAGATTGTGAAGTCTCTGAATATGGAGAAGCGGCCGGATATTGTTTATACAGACGAAGACAAAGTGACCATGAATGGTAAGGAGTATTTTGACCCTCATTTTAAACCGGATTTTAACTGGGACCTTTTAAGAAGCAATAATTACATCTGTCATATTTTTGTGGTGGCCAGAAAAATCGTGGATGAGATAGGGCTGTTTCGGAAAGAGTATGACGGCGCCCAGGATTTTGACTTTATTCTCCGGTGTTGTGAAAAAGCAGAGCATATCTGGCACATTCCCAAGGTACTTTACCATTGGCGTTCCCATCCTGATTCTACTGCGGGAAATCCTGCCAGCAAAATGTATGCATATGAAAACGGGAAAAAGGCAGTGGAGGCCCATTATCAGAGAATCGGACAGAAGGCTCAGGTATCTATGACGCCTTTCTGGGGACGTTACCGTTCAAAGCTGGAACCTGAGGGAGAGCCGTTGGTATCTATTATCATACCAAACAAGGACCATATCCAGGATTTAGACAGATGCCTGAGTTCTGTTTATGAGAAAAGCACTTACAAAAATTTCGAAGTGATTCTTGTAGAGAATAACAGTACCCGGGAGGAGACTTTTGCCTATTATGAAAAAGCAGAACAGGAGCATAAAAATCTGAGGGTGCTGTACTGGAAAGAGCATTTTAACTATGCTGCTATCAATAATTTCGGAGTGTCACAGTCAAAAGGAGAGTTTTTGATTTTCCTGAATAATGATGTAGAGGTTATTACTCCGGACTGGATAGAAGAAATGCTTGGCTATTGTCAGAGAGAGGATACGGGAGCGGTAGGAGCTAAACTGTATTATCCCAATGATACGGTACAGCATGCAGGTATTGTTATCGGTTTGGGGGCGGACCATGTGGCAGGACATATTTTCTATGGGGTGAAAAGAAGCCAGTTTACCTATGGAGGCAGGGCTAATTCCACCCAGGACATCAGTGCGGTGACAGCAGCCTGTATGATGGTGAAAAAATCCGTTCACGATGAAATCGGAGGCTTTGACCAGCGGTTTGAGGTAGCCTATAACGATATAGATTATTGCTTAAAAGTGAGAGAATTAGGTAAATTAGTGGTTTTCCAGGCCTTTGCGGAATTGTATCATTATGAGTCCAAATCAAGAGGGATGGAGGATACAAAAGAGAAAAAAGAACGTTTTCTCAGTGAAGCAAAGCTTTTCAGAGAAAAGTGGAAAAAGGTCTTACAAAAGGGAGACCCTTATTACAATCCTAACTTGACTTTAAAGCATTCTGATTGTTCTATAAAATGGGAAAAATAAGGGAGAAAACATGGAACACAGGATAATGGAAGTGGAAAAGGAGCGGTTCAGTCTTGCAGATGAGAACTGCTATATGATTTGGGGAACCTGGGATGAAGGGTTTCGGCCGGAGCTGTTTCTGGACAAAACAAAGATAGAGAAAGCTATTTCTTATAAAGCGGAAGAGGGATATATTGAGGTAAGGCTGAACCTGTCAAAAGACTGGGAACAGTACCGGAAGGTCTGTGTCTACGGACGAAAGGGCAATAAGAAAATCCTTTGGTTTTCCGAAAAAACAGAGAAGCTTTTGAAGAAAAGAAATATGCCTCAGTATTACATTGACTATGCGGATGTTGACTATGAGCAGAAAAAATGCATGATTAGCGGCTGGGCTGTTTACGGAAGACCCCTGGAAATCTATGTGGAGAGCCAGGAGAGAAAACCTATGGAATTTTCTCTGGACAGAGTGGACCGCACCGACGTGCGGCAGCAGTATCCGGAGGCCGATGTGGGAAAGGAATGTGGCTTTTTCTGTGAGTTTTCCTTTGACAAGGAGAAAGGTGTCAGGCTGGTGTTTTCCTCGGGAGGCCATCGGTCTGTGCGCTATATCAGTCTTCAGAAAAGGAAGATGTACGGGGAAAAGGTCAGCTTTTATTACCATAAGGGAGTCCGGTATTTCCGCCTTCACGGAGCCAAGGGCTTTGCGGCCAAGCTGGTGAAAAAAGCGGAGGACTACAAGACAAGGCCCTATCCCTATGGGAAATGGTATCCCAGACATGCGGCCAGTGAGGATGAGCTGAGAAAGCAGAGAGAGAAGGTATTTGCCTACCAGCCCTTAATCAGCATTGTGATTCCGCTGTATAATACTCCGGCCCAGTATCTGAAAGAGCTGGTAGATTCTGTTTTAGCACAGACTTATGGAAACTTCCAGCTTTGCCTGGCAGACGGAAGTGACAATGACAAAGCTCAGGACTGCATCCAGGAGCTGTATGCAGGAGAAAAGAGAATCACCTACAAAAGACTGGAAAATAACGGGGGAATATCTGCCAATACCAACGGAGCCATAGAACTGGTCAAAGGAGATTTCATTATGTTCTCTGACCATGACGATACTCTTGCCCCTAATGCCCTCTATGAGATTGTAAGGGAAATCAATGAAAATCCGGGGACAGATGTGGTTTATACAGATGAGGACAAGGTAACCATGGACGGCCGCAGATATTATGACCCCCATTTCAAACCGGATTTTAATTTAGATATGCTGAGAAGCAATAATTATATCTGTCACATCTTTGTGGTGAAAAGAGAGGTTTTAGAGAAAGCAGGCATGCTCCGGAGCCAGTATGACGGAGCCCAGGATTATGATTTTATCCTGCGGTGCTGCGAGCAGGCGGAAAAAATCAGGCATGTGGCGAAAATTCTTTACCATTGGAGAAATCATCCCGCCTCAACGGCAGGAAATCCGGAAAGTAAGATGTATGCCTATGAAGCCGGCCGTGCTGCTGTACAGGCCCATTATGACAGACTGGGCATAGAGGCTAAGGTGACGATGACAGAGAACTGGGGGCGGTACCGCACAGAGCTTCCCGTTCAGGGAGAGCCTTTGGTTTCCGTGATTATCCCCAATAAAGACCACAAAGAAGAGCTGCAGAAGTGTGTGGAATCTATTTATGAGAAATCCACTTACCCCAATTTTGAGATTATTCTGGTGGAGAACAACAGTACCACAGATGAAATTTTCCGGTATTATGAAGAGCTGAAGCAACAGCATGCTAATCTGAAGGTGCTGGAGTGGAAGGATAGTTTTAATTACTCAGCTATCAATAATTTTGCCGTGGGACATGCAGAGGGAGAATATATCCTGCTGCTGAATAATGACGTGGAAGTTATCACCGAAAACTGGATAGAGGAAATGCTGGGCTACTGTCAGAGAGAGGATGTAGGAGCTGTGGGAGCAAAGCTTTTGTACCCCAATGACAGAATACAGCATGCCGGTGTTATCATCGGTATGGGACAGTCGGGAACAGCAGGCCATATTTTCCACAATCTTCCCAAGGAACAGTTCTCCTATGCGGGAAGAACCCAGACTACCCAGGATTTAAGCGCCGTGACAGCGGCCTGCATGATGGTAAAAAAATCCCTGTATCAGGAGCTTCATGGTCTGGATGAGGATTTCCGGGTGGCATTCAATGATATTGATTTCTGCCTCAGAATAAGAGAAAAAGGGCTGCTGGTGGTTTATCAGGCCTATGTGGAGCTGTACCACTATGAATCTCTCACAAGGGGATATGATAAAAGCTCTGAAAATAAGAAGCGGTTTGAAGCTGAGACAAAGCGGTTTAAAAGCAAATGGGCAGAGGTACTGGAGAAAAAAGACCCCTACTATAATCCAAATTTCAGTCTGTTGAGAAATGACTGTTCCCTTCAAAAATAAACAGGGTAACAGAGAAACAAGCGGCAAGAGAATAGATAAATAAAAAAGTACCAGAAAGAAGCAGGCAAATAAGAAAGTACCAGAAGGATATAAACACGACCAACAGAGAAGGGCAGCAGGCATCATACTGAAAAAGGGAAAATAGCATAAAGAGAAGGCATATCAGGGAAAGGAAAATTCTTTTGATATGCCTTCTTTTTATGCTGTGTTATTTTCATTTACATTGATGCAGCAGATTTTTTCTTCTTCTTTTTCTTTTTGTTCTTTTTTTTCTTGGAATCCAGAATTCCTCTTACAGCCAGCACCAGAAATGCCAGTGTTACCAGAGCCAGAACCAGCATCATGACAGGGAATACCAAATCCGGGCCGCCAATTTGGTGCAGGGCAGGCTTAGCAAAAAGCAAAGGTTCTATGGTCTCCACTTCCAAAGGCAAATCTTTCTGTACGCTGGACAGCGTTACGCCCCGGTAGGAATAGGAGCGGGTACGCTTGGTGCCGTCTTCTGAATCCGTGTCTGAGACCATAAGGCAGTCTGTAGGCGCATCGTTGGGAAGGGACACAAAGGTTACCGGCTCTGTGCCTGTCCAGTACAGGGGTACCTTGTGGAAGTTATCAAAGCCATAGTCAAAAAGAGCTGCCGTATCTGTGAAACGGTGGTCCCCGTCGGAACGCATGACTACGCACACCAGAGTCATATCATCCCGGGTAGCGGCGGTTACCAGTGTGTTTTTAGCAGCCTCTGTGTGTCCGGTTTTGCCGGCTATGGCGCCTTCGTACTGGAAATCTCCCTCTGTCAGCAGTGCATTGTGGTTTTCCAGGTTTCTGGGCTGAGAGGTTTTGTTAGTGGCCGGAATGGTGTATGTGGCGGCTCCTGCTACCTTACAGAAATTTTCATTTTTCACGGCCGCTGCTAAAATAATAGCTAAATCATGGGCTGTGGAATAGTGATTAGGGTCCGGCAGGCCGTTGGCATTTACGAAATGGGTATTTTTGCATCCCAGCTGGGCGGCCCGCTGGTTCATCATAGCCACGAAATTATCTACAGAGCCGGCTACCTGGACAGCCATCTGGGTACAGATTTCATTGGCTGAAGCCAACATGATAGCATACAAGCACTGCTCCACGGTAAGTACCTCTCCCACCTGGCCGTTGATACTGGAATTGCCGGGTTCCAGGTCGGGGAGAATCACATCGGTCAGAGTGACCTGGGTGTTCACGTCGTCTATGTTTTCCAATATAAGAAGGGCAGTCATAACTTTGGTGGTACTGGCGGGATAGCGGATTTCGTCCATATCCTTATCATAAAGCACCTGGCCGGTGTCCGCATCCATGAGAATTCCCGTTTCCTCTGCGATTTCCGGGGCTTGGGGCCATCCGGCAGGTAATTCCCCGGCCATAGCCGGAGTGGAAAGTCCCAGAACCAGCGAAAGAGCCAGCAGAGGGGCCAGAACATATTTTAAAAATTTAATACTTTTCAAAAAAATTTTACCTCCTTTGCAGCGAATCAGATACAGTATACCATAATAATGGTTTTCTTTAAATAAAAAA
>CABSEJ010000077.1 GCA_902476765.1 uncultured Blautia sp. | reverse complement strand
CCGTATATCTTGCCGGGGTGTTTATCAGCGATGATTTGGTTGCAGCCGATTTTTCCCAGAAGAGTTTGAAACCTTCCTGGGAGCATCCTTTTGGAACGGATATGCTGGGCCGGGATATGCTGGCCAGAACCATAAAAGGCCTTTCGGTAAGTATTGTGGTAGGTGTGGTTGCGTCTTCTGTCAGTGCTGTGATTGCCTTGATTGTAGGTGTGGCGGCAGCTGCCGGAGCCTCCTGGCTGGACCATTTTATTAACTGGGTAATTGACCTGGTTATGGGAATTCCCCATACGGTGCTGTTGATTCTGATTTCTTTTGCCTGCGGAAAAGGATTGAAGGGTGTATTGATTGGCGTGGCCATTACCCACTGGACAGGGCTGGCCCGTATCATCCGAAGCGAGGTACTGCAGATTCGGTCACAGCAGTATATTGAAGTGTCCAGGAAATTAGGACATTCCAGCTGGTGGATTACTGTACATCATATTTTGCCCCATATGGTGCCTCAGTTTTTGATTGGCCTGATTCTCATGTTCCCTCATGCCATTATGCATGAATCCAGTCTGACCTTTTTAGGCTTCGGACTTCTGCCGGAAGAGCCGGCTATCGGAATTATCCTGTCAGAGTCCATGAAATATCTTTCTACAGGTATGTGGTGGCTGGCTTTTTTCCCAGGCTTGATGCTGGTAATCATTGTGCTGCTCTTTGACAGGCTGGGAGAAAATTTAAAGAAGATTCTGGACCCCTACAGCGCCCATGAATAGATTGGAGGATGAAAGGTGAACACAAAAGAGAGGATTTTGTCGGTAAAAGATTTGTCCGTATCCTTTCATATGTATGATACCGGATTGGAACAATATGATTTGCAGGTGATTTCTAATTTGATGCTGGATGTAAAGCCTGGAGAAATTGTAGCTATTGCAGGCTCCAGCGGCTCCGGGAAAAGCCTGCTGGCCCATGCTGTTATGGGACTGCTGCCGGGCAATGCCTCTATATCCGGGGAGATTTCCTACAAAGGCAAGGTGCTGTCCCAGCAGGATAAGGAAAGGCTGCGGGGAACGGAGATGGCCCTGGTCCCCCAATCGGTGTCCTATTTAGACCCGCTGATGAAGGTAGGGGCTCAGGTTCGTGGCGATAAGGCGGATTCTCAGATTAGAAAGGCCCAGAAGGAAATCTTTGAGCGGTTTCATCTAAAGGAAGAGACAGAAAATCTATACCCCTTTCAGCTTTCCGGGGGAATGGCCAGAAGGATTCTGGTTTCTACTGCTGTTTTAAGCGGCGCCCGGCTGATTATTGCTGACGAGCCTACACCGGGATTAGATGTGGAAATGGCATTGGAGGCTCTGCAGATTTTCCGGGAATTGGCAGATGAGGGAAAGGCAGTGGTATTGATTACCCATGACATTGATTTGGCCTTTCACATAGCAGACCGGATTGCTGTATTTTACGCAGGGACAACGGTGGAAATCGCAGATGCAAAGGATTTCCTCACCGGAAAGGAAGCCCTGCGGCACCCCTATTCCAAGGCCCTTTGGGAGGCTTTGCCTCAAAATGGTTTAAAGCCTATTCCGGGATTTCAGCCCTATGCCAAATATCTGCCTAAGGGCTGCCTGTTTTCTCCAAGATGTCCTTATAAGACAGGAGAATGTGAAAAAGAAATACCCATGACAGAGGTGCGTGGAGGATATGTGAGGTGTATTCATGCAGATTGAAGGAAAGAATCTAAGCTTCCGGTACCATGAAAAAATGCCCTGGATTCTGAAGGATGTAAGTCTTACCATAAAAGAAGGGGAACGTGTGGGCTTAGTTGGCCCCAGCGGTTACGGAAAAAGCACCCTGGTACGGATTTTGTCAGGGTATCTCAACCCCCAGGAGGGCAGTGTCCTGCTTGACGGAAACCCTTTGCCGAAAAAGGGGGTTTCTCCTGTGCAGCTGATTTACCAGCACCCGGAGAAGGCCATCAATCCCAGATGGAAGATGAAGAAGGTACTGGAGGAATCAGAGATGTACCGGACAGAAGTCATGGAGGCTTTAGGCATTGAAAAGGACTGGCTGGACCGGTATCCCAGGGAGCTGTCCGGCGGGGAACTCCAGAGATTCTGTGTGGCCCGTTCCTTGTTTCAGGGAACCCATTTCCTGTTTGCAGATGAGATGAGTACCATGCTTGACGTGATTACCCAGGCCCAGATTTGGAATCTGATGCTGCGAGAGGTGGAAGAGAGGAAGCTGGGACTTTTGATGGTTACACACAACCAGGAACTGGCGAAAAGGATTTGTACCAGGGTTGTAAATCTTGAAGAGATAAACCATAGAGAAGGTATGAATTTGCATAAAAATTTCTGTACTTGACAACAAATAAATTTCATTATAAAATTACTAACGATATTAGTGACTTTATGGAATTGGGGACAAAAATAAAAGACTACGGTTTGTAAAACTGTAGTTTTTTAAAAGGAATTTAGCTAACAATATTAGCTTTTTGAATCGGATTTATAGGTTTTATTATGGAAAAAGGAGAAAAGAAATGGATAAAATGATTATTTTTTATGAGGATACGAAGCAAAGCTGCAGGAAGCTGGCTCAAGAGCTGGAGCAATACGAAAATATAGAGTGCAGGAAAGCCAGTGACTACAAGGAACAGTTTATGATTTTTGCCAGAAACTGCAGAGTAGGACTTGTATTTGAAAGCAATGAAGGAAAAATACCGGATGTGATTTCTCATATTATCTGGAGAATCGTAGCAGACAAAGAGGAATCCCACATGATTTATATCACAGGAGGCAGAAGAGAATTTTTGGCTCTGCGAAGAGCCGAGGAGGATATGCAGGCAAGAGGGTATTCTGTAAAATATATTTATACTGGTTATATTCTGGAAAAGCTTCATTTGGAGAAAAACAAAATACCGGAATATATTATGGACAGCTTAAATTATGACAGAGAAAATGTTCCGGCCAAAGGAAAAAAGGACTATTCAAAGAAAGAAATCAGGAGAAAGCTTTGGCAGGAAAGAAAACAATATAAAAAATATAAGAAGAATCAGGAACATATAAATAGTTGCAGATAACAGACATTTAAGATTGCTGAGAAAAGAAAAATTCTGTTATAATAGTTACAGAACAGTGAAACGAAAGGAGGTCTGGTCTATAGACAGATGATTGAAAATTTAAAGGAAAAAACAAGAGAAGCATTGGCAAGTGTCCTTCCTATTACCGGAATTGTTCTGATTCTGACTATTCTTATTGTTCCCATGGAAATCGGCACACTTGCCTTGTTTCTGACAGGTGCAGTATTATTGATTGTAGGAATGGGTTTTTTCCAACTGGGAGCTGAAATGGCAATGACTCCCCTTGGACAAGGCGTAGGTGCAAAGCTGGTAAAAGGAAAATCTCTTTTTGTGGTAGTGGGAATTTGCTTCCTGATGGGAGCGGTAATCACCATATCTGAGCCGGATTTGCAGGTGCTGGCCAATCAGGTGGCCTCGATTCCCAATGCCGTGCTTATCTGGACGGTAGCAGCAGGAGTCGGGATATTTACAGTTGTTGCAGTTTTGAGAATCCGTTTTCGCATCAGTCTTGCGAAGCTGCTGACCGTGCTGTATATTCTGCTTTTTATTCTATCAATTTTCTCGCCTTCTGAGTTTGTGGCGGTGGCCTTTGATGCAGGCGGAGTGACTACAGGGCCTATGACGGTGCCTTTCATTATGGCTATCGGTATTGGCTTGTCTTCAGCCAGGAGTGATAAAGACGGGCAGAAAGATAGCTTTGGATTTATAGCTCTGTGCAGCATAGGACCGATTATGATGGTTATGCTGCTGGGCATCTTCTATCACCCTACAAATGCAGCATATACCGCAGTTGAAGTCACTGCAGTAGAGACAACAAGAGATGTGGCGAGAATCTTCATTCAGTCACTGCCTCAGTATACGGAAGAAGTTCTGATAAGCATCCTTCCGGTAGCAGGCGTGTTTCTGCTCTTTCAGATTTTTACGCATCACTTCCACAGAAAACAGATTATCAGGATGTGTGTGGGGATGATTTATACGGTAATCGGATTGATTTTGTTTCTTACAGGAGTAAATGTTGGCTTCGCCCCTGTGGGAAATCTATTGGGCAGCGGAATTGCATCAGGAAGCTATATGTGGCTGCTTATCCCCATTGGGATGTTGATTGGATATTATATTGTCAAAGCAGAACCTGCCGTACAGGTATTAAACCATCAGGTTACAACAGAAAATTCTCCAGTCTCTTTCACCTTTTCCACCTCGCCTTCAATTTTTGTATGTATGGTATTTTTAGCCCTGGACATCTGTAATCAGCGGTTACAGTGAAGAAGTGATTGAGGCGGCAAGAGCGGCAGGCGCCAGAGGGGGTACAATTATCAAAGGGCGGAGGCAGAATTCTGAGCAGGTAATAAAATATCTGGGAATTCCTATGCAGGAGGAGCAAGAATTCATCCTGATGGTAGTGCCGAAAGAAAAGAAAGCAGAAATTATGGCGGCAATCAGCAGGGTCTGCGGCCTGAAGACCCCGGCCCATGGGATTGTAATATCTATTCCGGTAGATGAAGTGATGGGAATCGAACAAAAAGATACCATGCTTACCGAGGATGAAAAAAGAGAAGCAGGTGACTAATTTTAGTCATCTGCTCCTTAAATTTTGAGCCTGTCCGTGCAGTATAGCTTCATTAAGCGTGTAAGCTCCCGCTTCCAGTGCTCTTTGGAATTTTCCGGAAACTGGTGGATGGTCATTTAGTTAGGATTTTAAGATGCCGGTTTTGTCATACACTGAAAAGACGCTGAATTTACAGTTGCTTAGCGTAGCCATAGGTCCTATAATAAATTTCTGAGAATAAAATCACCAAGGCAGGAGGAATAGGCATGTACCGTATTTTAATTGTGGAAGATGATTTAGGAATTGCAGAAGGTATGAAGCGGCAGATGGAGGCCTGGAATTTGGAGGCAAAATGTGTGGAGGATTTCCGAAATGTGACAGAGGAATTTGCCAAATACCAGCCCCACCTGGTGCTGCTGGACATTTCCCTGCCCTTCTATAACGGGTATTACTGGTGTCAGGAAATCCGGAAGCGTTCTAAGGTTCCGGTGGTGTTTATTTCCTCAGCTTCCGATAATATGAATATCATCATGGCCATGGAGATGGGCGGAGATGATTTT
This sequence comes from uncultured Blautia sp., assembly GCA_902476765.1. Classification (GTDB taxonomy): domain Bacteria; phylum Bacillota; class Clostridia; order Lachnospirales; family Lachnospiraceae; genus Blautia. The sequence continues at coordinate 9,592 of CABSEJ010000077.1, read as the reverse complement.
CTGGCAAAGCCTTTTGACCAGGCCGTGATGACAGCTAAAATCCAGGCCATCCTCCGTCGCTCCTACGATTACGGCGGCCAGGTGCAGGTGCTGGAGCATAAGGGGGCTGTGTTAAACACAGAGGACGCCACTCTTATGTATCAGGGTGAAAAAATAGAGTTGACCAAAAACGAGTACCGGATATTAAAAAGCCTGTTAGAGCAAAAAGGGAAAATTGTCAGCAGAGAGAAGCTGATGGAAAAGCTGTGGGAAAGCGACAGCTTTGTGGATGAAAATACCCTGAGTGTCAATGTGAACCGGTTGAGAAAGAAGCTGGAAGCAGCAGGACTTCCTGACTTTATTGCCACCAAGGTAGGCATGGGGTACCTGATAGAGGAGGCCTGAGGATATGAGCTTGTGGATGGAATATTGCAGACAGCATAAAAGAATTTTGGCCTTTTACTTTATAAGCATGGGGACTTTCCTCATACTTCTGGCTTTGTACGGCCTTCCTTTGGCAGCGGGAATTTACGGGGCTGCCCTTTGTCTGTTTTGGGCTGCGCTTTTGGGAATACCGGATTTTTTCCGGTTCAGGAAAAAGCACAGGCAGATACAGCAGGCAGAGAAAAATCTGGAAACTATGACAGAATGTCTCCCTGCACCGGATGGTATTCTGGAAGCGGATTACCGTCATCTGGCGGAGCGGCTAAAGGAGCAGAGCAGGGAGGAGAAGGAGCGCATGGGGCAGCAGTACCAGGATATGACAGACTATTATACCCTGTGGGCCCACCAGGTAAAGACGCCTATTGCCGCTATGAAGCTGAGCCTGCAGCAGGAGGACAGCAATCTTGGATGGGAGCTTTCCCAGGAGCTGATGCGTATTGAGCAGTATGTGGATATGGCTATGTGCTACCTGCGGCTGGGAGCCGGCACAAGAGATTACTTGTTTGTAAACTGTGATATAGACGGACTTCTGCGCCAGGCTCTGCGGAAATTTTCCTCCTCCTTTATCCATAAAAAAATCCGGCTGGAATATGAAGCGCTTGGTCTGGAGACGGTTACAGATGAAAAATGGCTTCTCTTTGTGGTGGAGCAGATTCTCTCCAACAGTTTGAAATATACCATGCCCCGGGGAACTATCCGTATAGAAAAACAGGGAGAACATATTCTCTGTATCCGGGATACCGGAATAGGTATTGCGCCGGAGGACCTGCCCAGGATTTTTGAGAAAGGGTATACAGGCTACAACGGCAGAAGCTATAAAAAAGCCAGCGGGCTGGGGCTGTATCTTTGCAGAGAAATCTGCCGGAGCCTGGGACACCGCATCTGGGCTTCCTCCTGCCCGGGAGAGGGAACCGTGGTATATATTGATTTAAGAAGAGTCCTTCAGGAAGAATGAGAGAGTCTTACAGAAATGTAAGACCAAGGCAGGGAAATGTAAGCTTAATCGATGGCAATACATTTCCCTGCTTTGTTATCATATAAGCAGGTTCAGGGAATTACTCTTAACCGGAAATAAGGAGGAACATAAATATGGCGATTTTAGAGGTAAGGAATTTAAAAAAGACCTACACTTCCCGCTTTGGAGGAAACCAGGTTCAGGCCCTTAAAAATGTGAATTTTACTATGGAAAACGGAGAATATACGGCTGTCATGGGGGAATCCGGCTCAGGGAAAACCACGCTGCTGAATATTCTAGCAACATTGGATCGTCCCACCGGGGGAGCGGTGCTTCTGGATGGAAAAGATGTGACAAAAATAAAGGATAAAGATATTTCCCGGTTCAGGCGGGAGAATCTGGGATTTGTGTTCCAGGAGTTTAACCTGCTGGATACCTTTTCCCTGAGAGATAACATTTACCTTCCCCTGGTATTGGAAGGAAAAGGACATAAAGTAATGGAGGCACGTATCCAGCCTCTGGCTCAGAAGCTGGGGATAGAAGAAATCCTGGAAAAATATCCCTATGAGGTTTCCGGAGGACAGAAGCAGAGGGCGGCAGTAGCCCGGGCCCTGATTGGAAACCCCAGACTGCTGTTGGCAGATGAGCCTACCGGAGCTTTGGACTCCCGCTCCACAGACGAGCTGCTGGATTTGTTTTCTGCTATCAATCAGGACGGACATACCGTGCTGATGGTAACCCATTCTGTAAAAGCGGCCAGCCATGCCCAGAGGGTTCTGTTTATTAAGGATGGGGAAGTATTTCATCAGATATACCGGGGAAACAGCACTAATCAGCAGATGTACGAGAAGATTTCTCTGGCTCTTACGGCTTTGGCAGGAGGTGAAAAGTTTTGAAAAAATCCTTATATCTCCGCCTGGCCTGGCAGGGCATCAAGAAAAACGGAAAAATATATTTTCCCTATCTGGCGGCCTGTATGGCTATGGTTGCCGTGTTTTATGTGCTGGGCTTTCTCAGCCATGACAAGATAGTACGGGACATGAACGGAGGCCAGCAGATGCAGGCCGTCCTTTCTATGGGAACTTTTGTTATGGGCTTTTTTGCTACGATTTTTCTGTTCTATACCAGTTCCTTCCTGATGAAGCAGCGAAAGAAAGAGCTGGGACTTTATCATATGCTGGGTATGGATAAAAGGAACCTGGCCCTGGTATTGACCTGGGAAAATCTGATGAGAGCAGGAATTTCTTTGCTGGGAGGGCTGTGCAGCGGAATACTTTTTTCTAAGGCGGCACAGCTTATGATGATTCGGCTTTTACAGGAAAAGGCAGAATTTTCCTTTTATGCAGACTGGTATGTGGCAGGGCTGACTCTGAAGGTTTTTGCTGCTATATTTGTCCTGATTTTTTTTCAGGAAATATGGCAGATTCTCCGTTCCCGGCCAGTAGAGTTGTTTAACAGCCAGAGAATGGGAGAGCGCCCTTTGAAAGTAAACTGGCTGGCAGCTCTGCTGGGGTTAATTCTCCTGGGAGGGGCTTATTTCATGGCTTTGGTTATTAAGAATCCTGTGGAAATCCTGATTTTCTTTTTTGTGGCAGTAATACTGGTCATAGCCGGAACTTATCTGCTGTTTTGTGCGGTATCTGTGGCTATGTGCAGGATTCTGAAGAAAAACAAAACCTATTATTATAAGACCAATCATTTTATTTCTGTTTCTACCATGGCTTACCGTATGAAGCGGAACGGAGCCGGGCTGGCCTCCATCTGTATTCTGTCCACTATGGTGTTGGTGATGGTATCCTCCACAGCCAGCCTTTTTATCGGCACAGAGGATAGTTTAAGAACCCGTTATCCCAGAAATCTGGTGATAGACACCCCTACTCTGGAGGAAGCGAAAATAGAGCAGGTGCATCAGATTGTCCGGGATGTGCTGGAAGAATACGGGGTAAAAGGGGAAAACCTGCTTTCCTACAGCATACTGGATTTTTCCGGTTTGTTTCAGGGAAATGAGGTGCTTCTGGATACCGAAGAATTTCAGCGGGATTCTACTTCCCAGTATAGCCAGATAAGACAGATAATGGCAGTCCCCTTGGAAGACTACAATAAGATAATGGGAACCAGTGAGGAGCTGGCGCCGGGAGAGGCTCTGATATGCAACACAAAATCAGATTTTGAAAAGGAATATAAAGAACTGAAGTTCCTGGAGGGCCCGTCCTGGAAAATCAAAAAATATGTGGAGTTCATTGATAATGGGGTAGACTCTATGCAGATTGTGCCTACCACCTATCTCTTTGTGCCACGGCAGAATCTTACAGATATAAAAGACGCCTATGCTTCCGTTGAGGTGACCATGGTGGAGCATGATTACTATGGCCTGGATTTAGACTGCCAAGACCAGGTGCAGGCAGATATGGAGCAGAGCATCCTGGAAAGACTGGAAGCTCTGTCTGCCCAGGATGAGGTCTATGGTCAGGTAAAGGTAGAGAGTGTGGGAGCGGAGAGAATTGATTTTTATTCTCTGTATGCAGGTATGTTTTTCCTGGGTATCCTGCTGGGCCTGGTATTTCTTCTGGGTACTCTGCTGATTATGTACTACAAGCAGGTTACGGAAGGGTATGAGGATAAAGGAAGGTTCCAGATACTCCAGAAGGTGGGCATGACAGAGAAGGAAATCAAAAAAAGTATTCATTCCCAGGTGCTTACCATATTTTTCCTGCCCCTGGCTTTAGGTGGAATCCATACAGCCTTTGCCTTTCCTATGATTTATCAGCTGCTGCAGCTTTTCGGCCTGACGAATCTGCAGCTTTTAGTGATGGTGACAGTGCTGTGCTTTCTGGTCTTTGGTCTGATTTACGGTATCATGTACACAGCCACTGCCAAGGTGTATTACAGGATTGTCAGCAAAAGAGAGTAATACCTGTCCAGGGTGCTTTATAATTTCTTAACATAAGCGGAAGGGGTCAGTCCGGTGCATTTTTTGAATATCTTGCTGAAGTAATAGGGTGTGTTTCCGCAGCCCACCAGCTCCGCCACGTTCTGGATTTTTTCATTGTCCCTGGTGGAGAGGATTTCTTTGGCCTTCTGAACCCGCAGCTTCATCAGGAAGCTGGAGAATTTTTCCCCGGTTTCCTTGGTGAAGCTGCGGCTTACATAGCTGACATTCATGTACAGATAATTTTCAGAAATCCATTTTAAAGTCAAATCCGGGTTGCTGTAGTGCTGGTGCACATAATCAATGAGCTTGGTAATAAAGGGACTGTACTGCCTGTTTCCATGGTTCTGGGCTTCCGTCAGCTTTTCCACATATTCCGATACCTTCCGGGCCATATGCCCGGTTTCTTTTTCCTCGTGAAGCTCATAGAGGAATTCTGTGATTTCCGGCAGGGTCCGGGAAGGCAGGTGCGTACCAAGAGAAATCAGGATATTGTCAGAGAGCTGGAGCAGGAAGTCTTTGTTAGAGGCAGCACTTAATATAGAGGACAGCTCCTTTAAAGCCTCCTCCCAGATTCCGGTTTCCCTGGCAGCGATAAGAGGCACCAGCCGGTTTACTTTCTCCACAATCTGTCCGTAATTAAAGGTGGGAATCCGTTGGTTTTCCTCCAGAAAATAAAGAACATCATATCTTTTCAGCCGTTTTATCAGCATGGACAGCAGGGATTTTAAATCCGGGTGCCCCACTCTGCTGTAATCTATGGAAACTGTCTGGGTAGGAAAGCTTAGAGTCCGGAAAAACATATCCAGGTTTTCATAATCCGCCTCTGTGTCAGGGAAAAAGAAAAGCAAAATATTTCGTATATAGATAACATATAGCTGAGTATCTGGCATATGGTTTTTCCAAAATATCCGAAAGCTTTCCAGACATTGCTCCAGATTTTTTTCTTCCAGATAGTAGACACAGCAAAACTGATAGGGCATGTCTGTCAAATTCAGATAATGCTCATAAGATTCAAAGAAGGTATCCGTCACAGACAGAGAAGACACCCCTTCCCGAACCATGTTGTAAATCAGAGTCCGGTGGAGACTTTTCTGAAGGATAATATTTTCCCCGGGCTGGCCTTCCTTTTTTGCCAGAGCCTGATAACAATCCTGAGTTACATCCCGGATACAGTCCAGAATCTGCTCCTCTGTGCAGGGCTTCAGGAGATAGTGGCGAACCCCGCATTTCATGGCTCTTTTAGCGTAATCAAACTCCCCGTATCCGGAGAGAATGATAAACTGGGTGCATAAATCGGTGCGGCTGATTCTCTCTATCAAATCCAGGCCGGAGATTCCCGGCATACGGATGTCTGTCATAACAATATCCGGATTTTCATCCAATATCATATGGTAAGCCTCCACTCCGTCCAGGCAGGTGCCGGCCAGACGGATATTGTGGGCTTCCCAGTCAATGCTGTTGGCAATGGCCTGGCAAATCATTTCTTCATCATCTACAATCAGCAGTTTTAGCATAGTTCCTCTCCTTTTGTGCGGGGAATATGTATCTCAGCCACCGCACATTCTTCATAGGTTTTTTCATCTTCCATATTATAGAGCCGCAGTCCGAAGTCTTCTCCGTAGGTCATCTGAAGCCGTCTGTGAATATTCAGGATGCCGATGCCAAAGCCGTGGGGCTGGATTTCTCCTGCCATCAGCTTTTCCATTGCATTTTCCTCAAAGGCGGAACCTGTATTGGTGATTGTCAGCACCATACAGCCGGGCAGCTGCCGGCAGACAATGGAAATATAGCAGGTATCTGAGGATTCCTCCAGGCCGTAGCGTATGGCGTTTTCCAGCAAAGGCTGAATAGTGAATTTGGGAATCTGGCAATCCAGGAATTCCTTGGGGATTTCAGTTGTAAATTCCAATCGTCTCTGGTAGCGGATTTTTTGAATGGTCATATAGTTTGTCACAAGGTCCATCTCCTGGCCCAGGGTAAAGTGCCGTGAGGTTTTTCCCAGGGACAGGCGCAGCAGGCTTCCTAAAGCTGTGGTTATCTGACAGATTTCCGGAGAGTTTACCATTTTGGCTCTCCAGTTAATACTGTCCAGAGTATTATAGAGAAAATGAGGGTCCATCTGGCTTTCCATGGCTTTAATCTGGGCTTCTTTTTTCAGTAATTCATTTACATAATTTTCCTGTATCAGTAAATTGATTTTTTCTACCATGGCGTCAAAGTTTTTATACAGCAGGCCGATTTCATCCTCCTCATAGGGCTGGGGCAGGTCCGGTACCTGATAACTGCCTTCTCCAAAGCTTTTCATGTTTTCAATGAGTTTGTCAAAACGGTAAAACAGGGCCAGAATCAGTTTAACGGCAAAATAACTTACCAGAGCCAGGGCCAGTATCATAATCAGAAGAAAAAGCCGGCCGGAAAGGGTGATGGTCTGGTAAATAGAATTATAAGATATCCCACAGACATAATCCCAATTGTATAAAGGGATTTTTCCCAGAACCACAAAGAAAGATTCCCCTTCTATCTTTAGAATATCATAGTCAGAGGAAGTCCTGCCCACAAACTCCCGGACTTTAGAGGCAGGCAGTGCGCTGCTGTTGTAGATAAGGGTTTCCTCATCAAAAAGCAGGCAGGACAAGGTGTCATATTCAGAATAGGAAGCCACAGCCTTTTCAATGAGAGCCTGGGGAGAAAGATTGATAATCAGCACTCCCAGAGGTTCCAGGCTCAGGCTGTCTATTTTTCGCAGCTCTTTAACAATAAATATACCGTACTCCATGCCATAGTCGGGAACTACTGTAGTGGCTCCTTCTCCTTTCTGAGCCCGCTCCAGCAGAGAGGAACGAAAATAAGGAGGCAGCTCCGAAAATTTAGAAGCTGAGGTAGACACAGTTTCATTGCCCTGAACAATGGCCATATAAGATATGGAATCGTTGTTAAAAGAAAACAGATAATTGCTGAGAGCATCGTAAATACGGGTGTTGTACACCTTTTTCTGGGATTTCTGGGTACAGTCCTGCATTTCCTCCAGATTAACCTGTATGGTCTGGCTGGACAGCAGGGAATCCACAATGGAATCTACGGATTCCAGCTGATTGGAAAGCTCGGAGGCTGAATAACTCATAGAAGCGGCTATGGATTGGTACAGCTTATCCTCATAGGTTTTGGAGATAACGGCGATAGCCGTCATGCCGGTGAGGAAGAGAATGAGAAATCCCGCTGAAATAATAGTCAGTATTTTATATTTTAAGGATAAATTCTGAAAACGTCTGGATGCTGCATTTAGTATATACATAGGATAAAACCTCCATGAGCAAATTATAGCAAACCCGGGGAAAAGTGCAATTCTTTTGGAATGGAGGGAAAAAGAAAGTAATAATTTTACAGGAAGAGTCATTTTTTTGCTGGCATTAGTAAAAATATTATGAAAGCAAGTAGGTTTTCTAAATGTTCATTGTCAGGTTTTTTCGATATAATAAGTACATCCAATAAACAAAGATGCATCTTGAACAAAAGTAATGGAGGAATAGAAAGTGAAAAAGAATTATTTAAAAAAAGCTGCAGTTCTTGTTATGGCAGGGGCTCTTGCAGCTACATCACTGACAGCATGCGGCTCCAAGGAAAGTGACGGCGGCGATGGAGGAGACTCTAAGGAACTGACGATGGCCTGGTGGGGAAACCAGGTAAGAAATGAACGTACCCAGCAGGCCTTGGATAAATATAAGGAGGAAAGCGGTGTTACAGTAAAGGGACAGTTTTTCCAGTGGGGAGACTACTGGAGCAAAATGGCTACCTCTGCAGCTGGAAAGAAAATGCCGGATGTTATTCAGATGGACATGTCCTACATCCAGCAGTATGTAGATAAAGGGCAGCTTCTTGATTTGACTCCTTATATTGAAGACGGAACTCTGGATACCTCTAATATATCTGAGGATGTTGTAAATATGGGTAAGGTAAACGACGGTATCTATGGTATCGCTTCCGGAACCAGTGCTTCCTGTATGTTTTATAACAAAACTCTTTTGGACGAGCTGGGTATTACCATTGAAGATAATATGACTCTGGACCAGTATGTGGAGATTGCAAAACAGGTTTATGAGGAGACAGGATACCGTTCTAACCTGTATCACTATGGTCTTTACATGGACCCCTATACAAGGGCTAACGGTATTGAGGCTTCTGATAAGCTGGGCGGAGACAGTGCAGACGATTATGTTCCTTACTTTGAAACACTGCAGCAGGGTATCGAAGAGGGATGGCAGATTTCTCCCAGCCAGGCCGCAGATACAGACAGCGTGGAAGAGGACCCCATGGTATACGGCTCTAATCCTGACAATATGACATGGTGTACAGTAAACGGCTCTGCACAGCTTACTGCCTACCAGGCAGCGGCTCCTGAAGGAACAGATATTGCCTTGACTACTATTCCCACTTCTGACCCGCAGAAGTCTAATTATGTGAAACCGGCTATGTATTTTTCTGTAAGTGCAGACACTAAAAACCCGGAGGAAGCAGTGAAGCTTTTGAACTATCTTACCAACTCCGAGACAGCCTACGACATTCTGCTGGCAGAGAGAGGAGTACCTGTTTCCAGCGTAATTTCAGAGGCTATTATGGACAAGCTGAGCAAGGAGGAGCAGGAAAACGCAACCTTTATCAATGACGTAATCATGCCTAACTCAAGCCCCATGCCTCCCTTCCCGGTAGAGGGCAGCAGCGAGGCCCAGGATTTGCTGAGAAAGCTGGAGGAAAAGGTAAAATACGGAGAGTATACGGGACAGCAGGCTGCTGACGAATACTTCACCGAAGCCAATAAGATGCTTCAAGGCGAATAAGAAAAGGGGGTGCCCATGAAAGGCATAAATCTTACAGATTTGTCTTTTGTGAGGCATCCTTTTTTGGAAAGGAGAGACGGATTTGAAACAAAACAGCAGGTTTTATAAATTTATCAATAAGGAAAAAAATGTGGGGGTAATTTTCTGTCTTCCGTTTATCATAGGTTTTTTGCTTTTTTTAATTGTACCTATGGGAATATCCCTCTATTATTCTTTCTGTGACTATGACATTTTATCCCCGGCGGAATTTGTGGGATTGAAAAATTATGTGGAAATGTTCACCCAGGATGAAGTTTTCTGGCACTCTGTAAAAGCAACCTTTTATTTTGCTCTGGTGTCTGTGCCTCTGCGTCTGATTTTCGCTCTTTTAGTGGCAATGATTTTAGTAAGGCCCACCAAGGCCACAGGCTTTTACCGGGCAGCTTACTATCTGCCCTCCATTATCGGAGG
>CABSEJ010000076.1 GCA_902476765.1 uncultured Blautia sp. | reverse complement strand
AGCCATCGGTGAGACCATGGCGGTTATCATGATTGCAGGAAATCAGCCCAGAATGCCAAAGGGAATTTTCGAGGGTGTGCGTACCTTGACTTCTAACATTGTTATGGAAATGGGATATGCCACAGATTTACACAGAGAAGCTTTAATTGCCACAGCGGTGGTGCTGTTCGTATTTATTTTACTGATTAACCTGTCATTTTCATTGGTAAAGAGGAGGGGAGCAAATGGATGAGGCAATCAGACCTATCAATGTACAAAACACCAAACAGAAAATGAAAGCGTATTCCAGCAATCCAGGCTCCTTTGTACTGGCCCTGCTGGTAGGCCTTGCTGCCCTGCTTACCTTTCTGACCTTGGTTTTTATTATCGGATATATCTTAGTTATGGGAATTCCCAACCTGAGTCTGGATTTGTTCCAGTTGGAGTATAATTCAGAGAACGTCTCCATGCTTCCGTCCATTATCAACACCATAGCCATGACTCTTCTTTCCCTGGTTATTGCCGGTCCGCTGGGAATTCTGGCCGCAGTATATCTGGTAGAGTACGCTAAGAAGGGAAATAAGCTGGTGTCTGTGGTCCGTGTTACGGCTGAGACTCTTACAGGAATTCCTTCCATTGTATACGGACTTTTCGGTATGCTGTTCTTTGTAACTACACTGAAATGGGGATATTCCATGTTGGCGGGAGCTTTTACCCTGGCTATCATGGTGCTGCCTGTAATCATGCGTACCACGGAAGAGGCCCTGCTGTCAGTGCCGGATATGTATAGGGAGGCCAGTTTCGGCTTAGGTGCAGGCAGACTTCGTACTATTTTTGTTGTTATTCTTCCTTCTGCAGTGCCGGGGATTCTCTCCGGAGTTATACTGGCTATCGGCCGTATCGTGGGAGAAACAGCGGCTCTTATGTATACGGCAGGAACTGTGGCGGAAATGCCAAAAAGCGTAATGTCTTCTGCCAGAACCCTTTCCGTTCATATGTACACCCTGGCCAGTGAAGGTCTTCACATTAACCAGGCTTACGCAACGGCAGTGGTACTGCTTTTGGTGGTGCTGTTGATTAACTGGGTATCCGGAAGAATTGCTCGCAAGATAAAGAAAGGATAAAAAAGAGACATGAGTAAGTTTTCTATCTCCAATTTAGATTTGTACTATGATAATGGTGCCTTTAAGGCATTGAAAAATATCAACCTGGAGATTCCCGCCAACCAGATTACCGCCTTTATCGGGCCTTCCGGCTGTGGAAAATCCACTCTATTAAAATCTCTGAACCGTATGAATGACTTAGTAGAAGGCTGCAAGATTACAGGACAGGTGCTTTTGGACGGCGATGATATTTATGGAGGAATGAATGTAAATCTTCTGAGAAAAAGAGTAGGTATGGTGTTTCAGAAGCCAAATCCCTTCCCTATGAGCATTTATGACAATATTGCTTACGGCCCCAGAACCCACGGTATCCGTTCCAAGGTAAAGCTGGATGATATTGTAGAGCGTTCTCTGAGAAACGCAGCTATTTGGGATGAGGTAAAGGACAGATTGAAATTAAGCGCCTTGGGTATGTCTGGCGGACAGCAGCAGCGTCTGTGCATTGCCAGAGCTCTGGCTGTGGAGCCGGAGGTGCTGCTGATGGATGAGCCTACTTCAGCTCTGGACCCTATCTCCACATCTAAAATCGAAGAGCTGGCAGTGGAGCTGAAAAAGAATTATACCATTGTAATGGTCACCCATAATATGCAGCAGGCTGCCAGAATTTCCGATAAAACAGCATTTTTCCTGCTGGGAGAGGTGATTGAGTATGGGGAAACAGAGCAGATTTTCTCTATGCCAGAGAATAAGAAGACAGAAGAATATATTACAGGGAGGTTCGGCTGATGAGGAAAAGATTCGACCAGCAGCTTGAGGAATTGAATTTAGAGCTGATAAAGATGGGGTCTCTCTGCGAGCGGGGAATCCGTAAGGCAGTAGACCTTTTAATGAAAGATGAAGGCAGTACCTTAAAGGATGTAAACATCATTGAAGAGGAAATCAATCAGAAGGAGAGAGATATAGAATCCCTTTGTATGAAGCTTTTGCTCCAGCCGGTAGCCAGGGATTTGAGAAATATTTCCTCTGCCTTGAAAATGATTTCTGATATGGAGAGAATCGGAGACCAGGCCCAGGATATTGCAGGCATGGCTAAATTCGTTCAGGTAAAAGAAATTGCACACAAAATGCACATTGGAGAGATGGCTGAGGCCACCATTAAAATGGTAACCCAGAGCATTGATTCTTTCGTGAAAAAAGATTTACAGGCAGCCCAGGCCGTAGTAGAATATGATGACGTGGTTGACAGCCTGTTTTTGAAGGTAAAGAATGAACTTCCCCGTCTGGTGGAAAAAGACGCACAGAATGCGGAATATTATATTGACTTGATTATGATTGCAAAATACTTTGAGCGCATCGGAGACCACGCAGAGAATATTGCCCAGTGGGTAGAATACTCTATTACAGGTGTGCATGAGGACTTTAGACAGGAGTAGGGAAATGATTTATTTAGTAGAAGACGACGAGAGTATCCGGGAGCTGGTGGTGTATACGCTGAATAGTCAGGGTATGGAGGCCGAAGGCTTCGGGACTCCTTCTGATTTTTGGAAGGCTCTGGAGGAACGGGTACCTGACCTGGTGCTTCTGGACATTATGCTTCCCCAGGAGGACGGTCTGGAAATTCTCAAAAAGCTGAGGCAGAGAGGAGATACCAGAGAGCTTCCCATTGCCATGCTGACAGCCAAAGGCAGTGAATATGATACGGTGCGGGGCCTGGACAGCGGGGCAGATGACTATATTCCCAAGCCTTTCCGTATGATGGAGCTGGTTTCCAGAATCAAGGCCCTTCTGAGGAGAAGCGGGAAGTCCACTGGTTCGGATATGGAATATACCCTGGACAATCTGTATGTGTCTCAGAAAAAGCATCAGGTAAAGGTTGACGGAAAAGAGGTTGTGCTTACCCTGAAGGAGTTTGAGCTGTTGCTGCTGCTTTTGTCCAATCCTGGCATTGTGTTTACCAGAGCACAGCTTCTGGACAAAATCTGGGGCTACCAGTTTGACGGGGAAAGCCGCACGGTTGACGTGCATATCCGGACCCTGAGACAAAAGCTGGGAGAGGCAGGACACTGTATTGAGACAGTCCGGGGAATGGGATATAAAATAGGAGGGCCATCATGACAAAACGTATTTTTAAATCCATTCTTTTGGCTGCCTTTGTTGTGCTTTTGGCAAGCACAGGGCTGACTTTGGGAGTTTTGTATAATCATTTCGGAAATCAGTTAGAAAAAGAGCTTCGGACAGAAGCGGAATATCTGGCCATTGCTGTGGAAAAGGAAGGAATGGAGGCTTTTGACTCTCTTCCTGCAGATGCACAGCGTATTACCTATGTGGACACTGACGGCACCGTGCTGTTTGACAATGCAGCGGAAGCAGACCAGATGGAAAACCATAAAGAAAGGGAAGAAATCGAGGAAGCCATGGAAACAGGAAGGGGTTCTGCCGTTAGAACCTCAGACACACTTTCCAGAAAAACTTTGTACTTTGCTCTGCGGTTGGAAGACGGCACTGTACTGCGGGTATCCAGTGAACAGTATAATGTGCCCGGGCTTATTGGAGGGATGGTACAGCCTATGCTTATGATTCTTCTCCTTATGCTGATTATATCTGGTTTCCTGGCTTCACGGCTGGCAAAGCATATCGTAAATCCGCTGAATGGTCTGGATTTAGACCATCCTCAGGAAAACCAGACCTATGATGAGATAGCGCCTCTGCTGACCAAAATAAGCAGACAGCAGAATTCTCTCCAGAGAGAGATTGCAGATGCTAAACGGCAGCAGGAGGAATTTTCCATTATCACTGAAAATATGGAGGAAGGCTTTTTAGTCATTGACTCTCACACAGAGGTTCTCTCTTATAATTCCAGCGCCCTGAGGCTTTTGGGAGCAGAGGAGAAACAAGCCAGACAAAGCGTGCTGGCCCTGAACCGCAGCGAAGCTTTTCAGGATACGGTGGAAAGAGTCCTCAGCGGACAGCATGTGATTTCCAACCAGGAATTTCAGAGTATAAGCTGCCAGGTGGCAGCCAATCCGGTTTTCCAGGACGGAAGGGTTACAGGAGCCGTAATCCTGATTCTGGATGTAACGGAGAAGATGAAAGGGGAGAAAATGCGTCGGGAATTTACGGCTAATGTATCTCATGAATTGAAAACACCTCTCACTTCTATTTCAGGATTTGCGGAGATTATCAGTGACGGTTTTGTAAGGCCGGAGGATACCAAGAAATTTGCAGGGCGTATCTTTAATGAAGCCCAGAGGCTGATTACCCTGGTGAACGATGTGATTAAAATTTCTCAGCTTGATGAGGGCAAGCTGCCCTATGAGCGGGAAAGCGTGGATTTATATGAGACGGCCAAGGAGATTTTAAAGCGTATGGAAGAGCCGGCTAAGGCAGAGGGAATCCATTTGTATCTGTATGGCCCCCATGTGAAGGCAGACACAGTGAGAACGATTCTGGAGGAGATTTTATATAATCTTTGTGACAATGGAATCAAATATAACAAAAAAGGCGGAAGCCTGACGGTAACCCTTTCTATGGAAGGGGACAGTCCCCGCATTATAGTGGAGGACACTGGCATCGGAATTTCAGAGGAGGACCAGAAAAGAATTTTTGAGCGGTTCTACCGGGTGGATAAAAGCCATTCCAAAGCCATCGGAGGCACCGGCCTGGGGCTTTCCATTGTAAAGCATGGCAGCATGTTTCTGGGGGGCGATATGAAGGTAGAAAGCACCCTGGGAGAGGGCAGCCGTTTTATCCTGACCCTGCCGGGACAGGCATAACCGAATAATAAAAACAGACGAAAAGAGGCGAGTCCCAAAGGAGTTTTATCCTTGCGGGCCCGCCTTTTTTTCAGCCGCTCTTTTTTCTTTGCTTGATTACCTTCAGCCTGGTGAAATCTTCCCTTTCTTTTTCTTCCAAAGCATTGGAAATACTTTTGGTGAGAGCCTCGAATTTTGGGATGGTTATGTTTTTCAGGGCGTTTGCCCTTTTCTGGGTCTTTTTGATATTTACGGCCAGCCGGTAAGCCGAATTTTCTACCATGGAAAGCCGGATAGTCAATTCCTTTACCTTTTCAAAAGCAGCCCTGGCCTCATCCAGGGAAGCCTTGGTGCCATAATAAGCGTAAGTGGGCTCTCCTGTTGAGGGGACATAACGAACCAGAGGAATTTCAGTTCCCATAACACTTCTGGTTTTAATGGAAATTGAATCTTCCACCGGAACAGTCCGTGAAATTTCCTGGACATGGCTGATTCCGATTTCCATATTGGCCCGCTGCAGGGCAGCATAGGCAGTGCGGAAGGTAATGTCAATCTGGGACTGAATGTCTTTTGCCTGGTCAATCAAATCCATCAGCTCCCGGATAAGAATATTTCTCTTCTTATCCATCAAATCAAAGCCCTGCCTGGAAAGGGCCAGGGAATTTTTTGCCAATATGAGATTGCCTTTGGTGGGAAAAGTATTCGGGTCCAAAAAACCACCTCCTATGCCTCTGCGGGATGATAGTATTTATCCAGTATTTTGGTATCAATACGGTCCAGCTCTTCCCGGGGAATCATACCCAGCAGTTCCCAGCCCTTGTCCAGGGTTTCCAGGATAGTTCGGTTTTCATCTGCTCTCTGTCCCACAAATTCCTCCTCAAAGGCTGTGCCGAATTTCAGATAGATTTTATCAATGGGCGACAGCTCATCCTCACCGATAACTGAGGCCAGGGCTCTGGCATCCCCAACCTTAGCATAGCAGGAGAAAAGCTGATTGGCCACGTCCTGATGGTCTTCTCTGGTGAAGCCCTCACCAATACCGTCCTTCATAAGACGGGATAAGGAAGGCAGTACGTTGATGGGCGGATAGATGGCCTGTCCGTGAAGCTGACGTTCCAATACAATCTGTCCTTCTGTGATATATCCTGTAAGGTCCGGGATAGGATGGGTAATGTCATCGTTGGGCATGGTGAGAATAGGAATCTGAGTTACAGAACCTTCGCCGCCCCGTACAATACCTGCCCGTTCATAAAGGGTAGCAAGCTCACTGTACAGATATCCTGGGTAACCTTTTCTGGACGGGATTTCGCCTTTAGAAGAAGAAACCTCACGCATGGCCTCACAGAAAGAGGTAATGTCTGTCAGAATAACCAGAATGTGCATACCCTTTTCAAAAGCCAGATATTCTGCGGCTGTAAGTGCCACCTTTGGGGTGATAAGCCTTTCCACAACCGGGTCGTTAGCCAGATTCAAATACATGACCACATGGTCGGAAACACCGCTTTCCTCAAAGGTCCTGCGGAAAAACTCAGCTACATCATATTTCACGCCCATGGCTGCGAAAACAATGGCGAATTTCTCATCGCTGTCTCCTCCCAGAGAAGCCTGCTGTACAATCTGTGCAGCCAGCTGGTCGTGGGGCAGTCCGTTTCCCGAGAAAATAGGAAGCTTCTGTCCACGGATTAAGGTGGTCAGTCCGTCGATAGCCGAGATTCCGGTCTGGATAAAGTTTCTGGGATATTCCCTGGTTACAGGATTCAGAGGAAGTCCGTTTATATTGGCCTTCATTTCCGGGATAACCGGTCCCAAGCCGTCTATAGGCCTTCCTATGCCGTCAAAGGTGCGGCCCAGAATATCCGGAGAAAGCTCTACCTCCATAGGATGGCCGCTAAGCCTTGTACGGGTATTCAGGAGAGACATATTTTCCGTTCCCTCAAAAACCTGAATCACAGCTTTATCCTCATAGATTTCAATAATACGTCCCAGCTTTTTGGAGCCGTCTTCCACACGAAATTCTACAATCTCGTCATAGGAGGCGTTCTTGACTCCTTCCAGGACAACCAGAGGGCCGTTTATTTCACTTAAGCCCAAATATTCAATTGCCATAGCTCGTCCCTCCTTATCCGTTCTTTTCCATTACCGTGCGGTAGAATTCATCAATTGCTGTTATATAATCTTCCATTTTTTCCAATTGGTCATTTGGCACATCATATTTAATGGCAATGACCTTTTCGAAAATATTTTCCTGTTTTAGTACGGATACAGGCATACCCATTCCAATCAGTATCCTGCATTTTTGATTCAGATAAAGGATAACCTCCATCATCTTAAACTGCTTTTCCAGAGACACACAGGTGTCGTCCGGATGGAAGGCATTTTGCTGGAGAAAGCCCAGACGGATAACTCTGGCGATTTCCAGGGTCAGCTTCTGATCATCAGGAAGCACGTCGCTTCCGATGAGCTTTACAATCTCCATAAGACTGCTCTCTGAATTCAGGAGAGCCATAATCTGATTTCTGTCCTCCACAAATTTGGGAGATACATTTTCACTGTCCCAGTGAGATAAATCACCCAGGTATTCACTGTAGCTGGTCAGCCAGTGGATAGCCGGGAAGTGACGGGCATAAGCCAGAGACTTATCCAGGCCCCAGAAGCAGCGGACAAAACGCTTGGTGTTCTGGGTTACCGGCTCGGAAAAGTCGCCGCCCTGGGGGGAAACTGCTCCGATAATGGAAACAGACCCTTCGGTACCGTTAAGATTCTGCATCATACCAGCCCGCTCATAGAAGCCGGAGAGCCGGGAGGCCAGATAGGCGGGAAAGCCTTCTTCTGCAGGCATCTCCTCCAGACGACCGGAAAGCTCTCGCAGAGCCTCTGCCCACCGGGAAGTAGAATCAGCCATAATAGCTACGTCATAGCCCATGTCCCGGTAATATTCCGCCAGTGTGATGCCGGTATAGATAGAAGCCTCACGGGCTGCCACAGGCATGTTGGAGGTATTGGCAATAAGAGTAGTCCTGGCCATCAGAGGGTTTCCTGTTTTCGGGTCGTGGAGCTTGGAGAAGTCCTCCAAAACCTGGGTCATTTCGTTCCCTCGCTCTCCGCAGCCGATATATACAATAATATCCGCATCAGACCATTTGGCAATCTGGTGCTGGGTCATAGTCTTTCCTGTTCCGAAGCCTCCCGGTACTGCAGCGGTTCCTCCCTTTGCAATGGGGAACAGAGTGTCCAGGATACGCTGTCCTGTTACCAGAGGCTTAGAAGCGGGATAACGTTTGCTGGTAGGCCGGGGAATCCGGATAGGCCATTTCTGAGCCAGCTTCAGCTCATATTCACTGCCGTCTTCCAGCGTCAGCACTGCAATAGGCTGAGTGATCGTATATTTCCCGTCCGGCACTACGCTTTTTATGATTCCGTGAAGGTTTGGGGGTACCATGGACTTGTGTACAATAGAGGGAGTTTCCTGAACCGTAGCGATGACGGTTCCGCCCCACACCTCTGTGCCCGGTAAAATTGTCATATGCACGTCCCATTCTTTTTGGGTGTCCAGGGAGTCTACCTGCATACCTCTGGAGATATATTTTCCAGACTGCTGTGCAATCACGGAGAGCGGCCGCTGGATACCGTCAAAAATGTTGTCCAGGATACCGGGGCCCAGGGTGACGGAAATAGCGTCTCCCGTGGCTTCCACAGTTTCTCCGGGGCGAAGGCCGCTGGTCTCCTCGAAAACCTGTACTGTAGTGGAATCTTTGGTCAGAGAGATAACCTCGCCCACCAGATGCTCTTGTCCTACATGGACCATCTCGGACATCTTAAAGCCCGTGTTTCCTTTCAGATAGATGACAGGGCCGTTAATACCGTAAATGATTCCAGTTCTATTACTCATTTGTCAGCCCTCCGTCAAAATTAAAGTTTTCCTTCTCGCTTTCAAACATGCTGAGAAGGGTGTAGTCGATGAGAATATTTTTTTGGGGAATCACAGCCTTAATACCGCCCATAAAGGAAGTGGGGGAAATAAGAGGCGTGATTCCGGTGCGCTTTTTCAGCTCTTCCGAAATCCCTTTGTCAGAGGCAGAGAGGTAAACCTGCACCTGGTCCTCCTGGGCAATGGCAAGAGCTCTCTTTGTCATGTCTTCCAGCCAGTCTCCATAGTCGGGGCTGGCAACAAAGTCTTTCAGCATATTCTCCACTTCCTGAAAGAGCTTTTCCCGCAGCTCCTGCTGCTTTTTGGAAAGCTGCCGTTTGATGTGGAGATGCTCTGAGGACAGGGCCTTGTTGATTTCCCTGGCGGAGTTTTCAGACTGAATCTTCAGCTGGTTTTCCGCAGCAGCCTGTTTTTGGGCCTTGTGTTCCTCCAGCTGGCTGTCCAGGGAAGCTTTATATTCCTCAATGGCCTTGGCGGCCTCGTCCTTTGCGCTTTCCATGGACACCTCATAGAAATGGCGCAGCTTTTCTTCTATAGTCATATCTGTCACCTTCTTATTATAATTTTAGTCCGATGGCTTCATTCACATAGGAGGTGATGAAGTCGGGGGCCCGTCCTGTGCCGTGGCGGTCAGGAATTTCAATAAGGAGAGGAAGACGGTGATTCAGCCGGACATCATCTATAATGTCAGGGAATTCTTTCCCGAACTTTTCCGTCAGGAGAATCACGCCGTTTTCTCTGTCTGCGATGGCGTCCTGGAGTGCCTGCTTCAGCTCCTCCCGCTCATGGACAACCACACCCTCCACCCCGGCCAGACGTAAACCGGTGTAAGTGTCGATATTATCGCTGATTAAAAACATTTTCATGGAAAATCATCCTTCCCTGTATCAGCCTAATCTTCCCAGAATCATAAAGGAAATAATCAATCCGTACAGTGCGATACCTTCTGCCATAGCTACGAAAATCATGGACTTACCGAAAAGTGAGCCGTCCTCGCTGATAGCTCCTAGAGCTGCGCTGGCAGAGCTGGCTACGGCGATACCGGAGCCGATGCCGGAAAGTCCTGTTACCAGAGCCGCACCCAGGTATCCCAGGCCTTCAGCCAGACCGGATCCTGCTGCGTCCTGAGCAGCCTGTGCGCTGACCGTTCCGCCGAACATCATCATGGTTCCCACCACAAGGGCGCCAAAGAAAAAGAAGCAGTTTACGGCCAGAGACTTTTTATAGCGTTTCTTGTTCCTTTCCCCTAAGAAAAAAGCTCCGAAGGGGATGATGATGCTTAAAATTAAAGCAGCTGCAATTGTGATTTGAATAATAGTTGTCATAACAATGTCCTCCTGAAATTCAATTTTTTATCTTTTTATAAATGTTGGGTTGTTGAAATGTGAACGAGTCAGCACACTAGGCTTTGCGGGATGATTTTTTTCTGTTTACCCGCTTCAGGAAAGGTTGAAATTCCTTTCCGCTGCCCTTATAAAAACGACTGAACATTTCGTAGTATTCCAGACGAAGAACCTGGATTCCTACAATCAGACCCTCCATGGCGCACACGAAAAGGTTGCCCAGCACAATAATGAGCCAGTTAATACTGCCGCCGTCCTCTGCGCCTGCCAGCATAAGAACCACTCCCATCATGGCCGCATGGCTTACTGCAAAGGCACCGATACGGACAAAAGAAAGGGTATTGGACAGGAAGCTGAGCATTATCTCGAAAAGTTCGAAAAAGCTCTGTACAAAAAACATGGGCTTACTGCCCTCTATAGCCGGGGATTTTTTCTTCACCAGTCTGGTAAGGGGTTCCTTCAGCATAATGATAACCAGAGGAACACCAAAGAGAATAACCAGTACAACAGCCGCCGGCATGGGATTTCCTGTCAGCAGCAGGATAGCAGATGCCGTGAGGGTTCCATAGAATACCAGACCGCAAACCGCATTCTGGTCAAACCAGGTTCCTTCCACATCATGGATGCGTACTGCATTGATGATGTGAAATACCATGGTTATGAGAATCAGGAACATTCCAAAAACAATAGCCGCTACAAATACCGTGTTCATATTTCCAAGACCCGGTACTAAGGTCATGGCCTCTGAAGGCCTTAACCAGACAGCATCTATCAAATCCTCAAAGCCGAAAATACTTCCGAACATAAAACCGAAGAAAGTGGAAAAGATACCGGCAGTACCAATGATGGCAGCCAAATCCATATGTTTCTTCTTGTATAGGAGAAATCCTCCCACAACCAGGAGCAGTCCCTGCCCCACATCCCCGAACATAATGCCGAAAATAAAGGAATAGGTCAGGGCTACGAAGATAGTGGGATCCATCTCGTGATAATCCGGAAGCCCGTACATTTTTACATACATTTCAAAGGGCTTAAAAATTTTCGGATTTTTCAGTTTGGTGGGGGGCTTGCAGCTTATTTCGTTTTTATCATCTTCTACAATACAAAACAGGTTAGCGTCATTTTCCACTTCCTTCATAAAGGAGGCGGCATCTCTTTCACTCATCCAGCCGCAGAGGATATAGAATGTCTCCTGATGCTCCTTTACGCAGGCCGCTACCTTACGCACATCAAAGTTGGTGGATAAAGCATTTAAAGCAGCCTGGGCCGACAGCAGAAGAGAAGCGTCCCCTGTAAGGAGCTGCTGCATGGATTCCTGGCACTGGACGTATTTTTTATCTACCTCTGCCAGCCTGTCGCTGAGTTTTTCCTGGATTTGCTGAGCCGAGCCGTGACAGTAATCCTTTTTCATATAGATTCTCTCAAAATGCATGGAAGAGAAAACAGCGTCCACCTGCTCCATTTTAGTCCATAGGACAAAATACAGTCCCCATACATAGTCATCCTCATAACAAGGATAAAATATGGTATCCAGGTTGTCGTAAACATATTCTTTGAATTTTTCGTAGTATTCCTTGGGTATCCGGCCAAAACGTACCTGTACAAAGCGGTAACGAGTCAGCTTCTCCACATCCCCGGGAAGGGAAACAAAAGGGCTTATCCGCTGCAGGGCTTCCGTCAGGGTTGCACGCTGCTCCTCCAGGCTGGCTGTTTCCTTCCGAAGCTTGGAGAGCCGTTCTCCCAGAGCTTCCAGAAGAGGCTGGATTTCTTCCAGAGAAATATCCTGAATGGGAATCTTGTGGGTATCCCCAAGAAGTCCCACCAGTTCATTTACCTTAGCCAGCAGCTCTTTGTAGGGGTTAATCTGGATATAAGGAGATAAACGCCGAACCTTGGT
The DNA here is from genome assembly GCA_902476765.1 of uncultured Blautia sp. Classification (GTDB taxonomy): domain Bacteria; phylum Bacillota; class Clostridia; order Lachnospirales; family Lachnospiraceae; genus Blautia. Next base: position 2,824 of record CABSEJ010000076.1, on the reverse strand, counting down.
AAGCTGGGCCATGGCGTTTTCCAGGTGGATTTCGTACTTGGACAAATACTCGTCCACCACCCGGTCAATATCCGCCTTTGGGCCGGTAATACTCAGGAACTTCATCTTTTCAATCATTTAATCACCTCCGAGTTGTTACGTTTTATGAATATAATCCAATGTCTCAGCAGGCGAAAGTCCGTAACGTATACATTCAATGGCTGTAGTCAGTCTGTCTACTTCGTGTTCCTTGTGATACAGATAAGAATAAATCACAATTACTGAGTGTGGATATTTTCTTGCCTCTGTCTCCAGAATGGTTTTCAGGTTTCTGGTATAGAGCTCTTCCAGCTTTTCAGGGGCAAGTTCGGGGAAGCGTTTCTTATAATAAGTGGAGTCCAGGGCTCGCCTGAATTCCTCTTCGTCCGGTGCTTCCACAAGTGCTTCCATGTTTTTTTTGGAAAGCCGGTAATGGACAGGAATCAGCAGTGCGTAAATATCAGCGGGGTTCATATGGTAGTATTTCTTAGAGCGGTAAATCCACTGAAGGTTCAGCATATCAAATTTGTTGCCATAGGCTGCGGTGATTTCCTGTAAATCTTTCTTTTTAAATAATTTTTCTTTCACAGACCAGATATTGGCGAAATAATGCTGGTCCAGAGCCATACCGTAATCAAACAGTCTTGGTGAATATTCGGCTCCCAGTTTTTTTAAGGGAGCGTAATATTCGGAACCCTGGAGATTGTTGATAAACTCCTCCACAGTGGAGGAGGCGGTAAGCTTTTCAATGTCCAGCTTGGAATGTCGGTCAAAGAATTCTTTGAAAAGGGAAAGGTCCAGTTGGGCATAGCCTTTGTCGAAAACCTTTCTCAGGCAGTCCTTCATAACAGCAATCTCATACCTTTTGAAATACAGAGCCATAAAGGTACGCTGCTGAGGATTGGCAAACCGGAAAAGCTTGGCAAAGTTTTGGTGAATGGTATGGGTCAAAAGCTTTTCGATATCTCCTCTGTGAAGGCTGTGTTCGTCTAAATCCGCCCACAAATCAGAGAATCCCGGCTGCTTTTTCAAATAGGCTACAATTTCTGTTACAGAAGCCAGTTGGGCGATTTCCCGGTACTGTCTTTCGTTTATAAGTTTACTCTGCATGGCCCGTATTTTGGTGGACAGGCCGCTGTAGGAAAGCAGGCTACCCATAGTATCACATCCTTAATATCCGGGTATAGATTTCCTGCGCCAGCTCTGTATGGCGTTGATTGTAATTAGCTTCCATTTTCTGTAAAATCTGCTCTGTGTGGGCTTTCTGTGCAGCCAGCTTTTCTTCCATCTGCACTTCCAGTTCACGGCGTATCTGAGCAGTCTTTGCTTCTATATTTTCTTCTATGGAACGGTCAAATTCCCGGACTGCTGAATCGTATTCGTTGGCCAGAGCCTTTTTTTGTTCACTCACATTGTCCATAATATGGGAAGCGGCAGTTTCTATCTCTGCCAGCTTGCTGATGATGTCTTCCATAGGCGCTCCTCCTTTAAATTGGTATATCCTTTATCATACACCTTTTTAGAGAAAAATCCAGTGATAATTGAGGGGATTTTTTGTAAAATAATACATAATTTATAAAATAATATAAGGGATACTCTTATATATTGTGCAGTTAAACAGAAAAAATAAGAGACAAAGAAAAATCTGCTGTTAAGTACCATAAAAAGAACGGCGCCTTTTGACAAACCTGCGGGAATTCAGGTATACTTTTGGGGAAAACAGGGAAAGGCAGGGAAAAACATGAGATTAAGGAATATCCCCGGGGCGAAGGAAGCTATTGAGAAGAGCCGGTTTGTTGTATCACAGGAACAGGAAAAAAAGGGAAACTGGTCCCTGGTATTCGGGAATCAGGCCCCTATTCATATAGAAGTTGGTATGGGAAAGGGCAGGTTTATTATGGATATGGCGGCTCTTCATCCGGAAATCAATTATGTGGGAATTGAAATGTACGACAGCGTTTTGATAAGAGCAGTGGAAAAAATGGAGGAAAAGGAGGCGCAGGGCAGTCTGCCGGAGAACCTCCGTTTTATCCGTATGGATGCCAGAGAGCTTCCCTTGGTATTTGAAAAGGGAGAGGTTGGCAAAATCTATCTGAACTTTTCCGACCCATGGCCTAAGGAGCGTCATGCAAAGCGGCGTCTTACTTCCCGGCAGTTTCTGCAGCGCTATGGTGAGATTTTAGCCATAGACGGGACAGTGGAATTTAAAACAGATAATGAGCCTCTGTTTCAGTTTTCTCTGGAAGAGATTCGGGCGGCAGACTGGACATTGCTGGCACATACCTTTGACCTGCACCACGACGAAAAAATGATGCAGGGAAATGTGATGACAGAATATGAGGAAAAGTTTTCTTCAAAAGGAAATCCCATCTATAAGCTGATTGCCGCCATGCATCCATAGAATCCTGCAAAGCATGATTCTTTTTTGGCTCTGCGTCATATGATATAAAAAGAACGTAGGGGGAAAGACGAATGGCAAAAAAGAAAAGCGGTTTGCAGACTGCACTTTTTCAATGGGCTTATCAAAGTCGAAAAGCAGGAGGACGAGGGGCGGATGTGTTAAAATCCATTGAGGATGTGGAGAATACTCTGTCCCAGGTGAAAATAAAGAAAAAATAAAGATTCTTAAAGGCTTGCCTGTATTTGAAAAATTTCGATAAATTGTATTTAAATAAAAACATAAAAAAATCAGAAAAAGTTCTTGCATTTTGTAAAACTATCGGTTATAATATCTCTTGCGTTAAGGAACAGCAAAAAACAAAAGAGATAAGCGCCTTTAGCTCAGTTGGTAGAGCAGTAGACTCTT